>NZ_JBFHFD010000292.1:0-9979 GCF_041583735.1 Novipirellula sp. | reverse complement strand
TCAGGGCTGTCGATGCCGCTGACCAAATTCAAAAGCGTGCTTTTGCCGGTCCCGCTCGGTCCCATCAACGAAACAAACTCGCCCGACTGGATATCCAAATCGATATTGTCCAGCGGCGTGATCGTCTCGTCTCCTTTGCGAAAGCTCTTGCAAACGCCTCGTAGTTCCAACAATGCCATATCGTTCTCCGTGATTATACGTGTCGCGTTCGCGTTACTTTCCGATCGTTTGCTCTTCGCCTGTGACCGTCACGTGGTTGCCCGGTTGCAATCCATCCAGTCCCGAGGCAATCAGTTTGTCAGTCACGTTCAATCCTGACTGAATCTCGATCAAGCCTTCGGCACTTGGGGTGCCGACATCGACACTGCGCTGCTGGGCACGTTCGTCAAAATCGACGATCCAGACAAACGAGCCCACGTCGCCCGATTGGATCAGTTGTTGGGGGACAAAGACTCGCTCGCTTTGCAGTGACTCGCCCGATGGCTCTGCGATCGTTGGCGCCAAAAACGTTGCTGTGACCAACATTTCGGGGCTGACCGTTGCCGGAGGATCAATCAGTTCGACTTTTACCTCGAGTGTGTTCTTTTGAATATTTGCCGAGCTCGTCGTTTGTAGCACCCGACCGTGGATCACGGCGTCGGAGGAAGCGGTTTTGATTTCGACGCTTTGGCCACGAATCACCATCGGGACATCTTCGAGCCGCACGTCGGCACGAACCTGTAGCCGCTCGGGATCGTACATCTCGACGACGGTGCTGGATCCTTGCCCGGACGGACCATCGATTCCGGTGACCCGGGTACCGGGCGAAGCGATCAGGCTGAGGATGCGGCCGTCCATCGGGGCGAGCACCGTGTTTCGCTGCAGCGTCAACTCGGCTTGTCGCAGTTTCAATTCCGCTTCGTTTCGCAGTCCAATGGCCGAGGCGACCTTGGCTTCCGCTTCCTGCAGTTGTCGCGTTTCTTCGACCAATAATTCAAGCTGTTGCTGTAACGCATCGACCTTTCCCTGCAACGCTTTGACTTCGCGCTGGATGTGGGGGCCACGCTGCTGAAGCTCTTGCAGGTTGGCGTTTGCTGCTGTGTATTCGCTCTCGGATTGACGCACAACACGACCCGCAATCGCCGCTTCGGCTGCTTGTTTTCCCTGCATGTTGCTATGCGAATATTTGACTTGGGCCTGAGCCGCTTCGATCAGAAAGGGTAATTTTGCGAGCTCGGTTTTTGCATTGGCCAACCGGCTTTGAGCTTCCGCCAAGGGAACTTGCAAATGAACTGGGTTGTTTAAACGGATCTTTGCCGCGTCCCGCTCGGCAATCGCACGATTGAGTTCCCCTTCGCGGATGGCGAGCGAGTTCTTCGCTTGCTCGACGTCCAGCTCCGCATCGATCGCAATTAAACTCGCAATCGGATCCCCCTTGGTGACGCTTTGCCCTTCGACCACCAACAATTCTTCGATTACCCCTGATGCCAATGCGGCAACACGGATCGCCGTCGGTCGCGGTTCGATCCAGCCCGCGGCTTGAAACAGTGGCGTTCCCGAGGGTTGCAGCTCGGCCCGCTTCACGATCACCGGCACGACGGTGACCGATTGTCGGGGCAACAGCCGTCGTCCGGCAGCTGCCCCAAGTAACATCACGAAGCCAACAAGAATCCCAATCGGCACGACGTACCGCGACACCCAGCGTTTTCGCTGCGGTCGGGCTGGTTTCGTTTCACGGCTAGGCGAACGATCCATCGCGAGTTGGCTGAGATCAAGTTGGCTGCGGTTCATTTGGCATCGATTATTAGAAGAGATGGGAATAGGGGAGTTTGCTGGCTCCCCCTCTTTCTACTCAGAACGGACGAAGACCTTGCTAGCCGCGACGGTCAAGTTGCCTTGATCATCTCGCTTCGCAGTGCCTTGCACGACGACGGTGGAAAGCTCTTTGACGTTCAGCAGCTCTCGTGCATCGCTGGCGACTGGCTTGCCATTCTCGTCCACCACTTTCACCGTCGCGATGTTGTCTTTGACGGCGTCGGTTTCACAGCAGTAATCCCATGCGGTTGGACAACCTTCGTCCGGTGCACAATAAGGCACTTTGGCATCGACGATGGTGAACGCGGCTAGCCCCTCGACGAAGGGTTTACTCGAGCCGCCGATCAGTCCCACCAGGGTGATCGATTCGTCGTCTTTTACACTTTGGCGAGCATCGCCGACCGCCATTGCACCCTCAGGCTCCGTGGTGCGGATGTATTGTGAATTCCCTGCTGCATTCGCATCAGACTGTGCTGCAGTTTCGGCTGCAGGATTGCAACCGGCGACGAGCAGACAGAGGCCTACTAAACTAAACATCAATTTCATTTCAAACCTTTCAATCTCTTTGAAAAAACAAACACTTGTTAAATGGACTTTAAACTTGTCGCGACCTCGGCCTTCAGTGCCTTGATCGCAGGTGGCAACGCTCCCAGCACGCCTAACATCAAACCCACCCCACATCCGATCAGGATGGCAACACTATCGATTCGCAGCGTGAACGCTCCCATCGTGAATCGCACGGCCATTCCATTGAGCATCGTCAACGCCAAGACGCCGGACAGCAGTGATCCGGCTGCCGCTAACAGCACCCCTTCTTGAATCAAGCTGATTAAAATGGCGCGTCGCCGAAATCCAATCGCTTGCAGCGTCGCCAATTCTCGGACTCGTCCCGCCACGGCTCCGTACATCATGTTCAGCCCGGCGAAGATTCCCGCAGCGGAAACCAAGACGACAACAAACCACGCCAGCACACGGACCGGTTTGTAATGTTGTTGCAGCGTTGCGTAGTAATCGGTTTCGCGGATCGCGCGAAGTTCCAAGTCGGTGCGTTCTTTACAGAACAGTTCGACTTCCGCAGCGGAACTGCCGGGGGAAAGCAGCATCGCAACGAGGCTCAAGTCTTGACGTTTGGTTGCAATTTGGAAATCTTCCAGCTGGCACCAAATCTCGGATTCGTACGCGGAACCACCGGCGGCGAATCGACCGCTGATGACCCACGATCGCCCCTCGAACTCGATGGTTTCTCCGACGCTTAACGCGGTTTCGGAACTACCTAATTTTGCCGTGGCCAACCGCCCCACAATCACTTCCCCTTCCTCGGGCCAATCGCCTTGGATTAACTGGACCGATCGACGGACCAGTGGCGCGGATAACTTCACGCCACGCACCAACCCCAGCCCGCCTGATCCGTCGGCAGTTTTGACTCGTGTCCCCAAGTACAGTTCCGGTGAAACGCATGTCACTCCGAATCGATTCGCGACTCCATCCAAGCTTGCGACCAGCAGCGACGGGGTTCGTGCGGCGATCGATGAGTTTTCGATGTTTTCTTCGGAGTTCACTGAATACACCAACACCACATCGGGATCGCCGCTGACCGCCAGCGATTGTTCCAGCCCACGTATGAATCCCACGACGACAAACACCAGCATCACTACCGTTGCCAGTGCAACGAGCGTCAATGCGGTACGCAGCGGCCGTCGAGCCAGATTGCGAACGCCGTATTCCCAGGGAAGAAGCATATTTGGACGTGTTGGAGTGTTGGAAGGATTGTGTCGTTCTAAAGCTCGCGTCGCGAGCCTGAACTGCTAAAACTTTTGGAGTTCCTGTGATTTTTGGTTGTGCTAGTTTTCTGCCACCTCTCCCCCAACTTCGTCGGTGGAGAGGTAACTGCAGCAAGGGCCGGAAGAAAAACTCACCCCAATGTACGATGTCAACCCAAAACTTTTAGCAGTCCAGACTTTCGCTGCACCGCCAGAAAACCTACGTATTTCGTGCCAATGACTATGCCATCAAGCTTGCGAAGATTCCTGCAGCAGACGTCAATGGCAGCTACGCGAGCACCAAGGACTTATTGCAGGCGGTATCCGAAAGAGGGTTGAATCAAATCAACCAAGATTGGTGCGCAATCCGTGCCGCGCGACCATAGGGAGAATATTTGCACGGCGTTTGACGCATCACAGCGTCAACGCGACTCGGCTCAGCGACGGTGATTTGCAGGACCGAAATCCAATCGACGATCATGCTTGCCGTGTCGGGCGGTTCCGCACCCGATTCGAGTACTGCGCCTTCACAAATGCAATTTTGGCAATCGCACCCACTCTCGGACGACTGATTTGAGCGATCCGATGTAGGAGCGTCCTCGGCATGAGGGCAGCACGAACACACCGTCGGTGCGGACTCGTTGCCCCCCGCTGCATTCGCTTCGCACGAAAGGCAACGCACAGGACACGCCAACAAGAGGGCGATCAGCATGACGGCAAAAAGGGGACTCTTCATATAATTCAGTCTAGTCGCGTGCTTTCGCCGCAGCAAGAGCAGCCAGGTAAGCGGTCGCAGCACGCCCCCCCATTCACAACGCTGTGAAGCGATCGGAGGCGTCAAGTTCATTGCGTCGCTACCCTCGCCAGAGCGTGGATGGTTGCTGTTCGATGCAAACCGTGAACCAATTCAGCCCCGTTGCGCCGCCTGCGAATCTCGCCGCTTTGTCTTCGCCGCCGTTCGCCCCTGAATATCGGTTCGCTTTGTGGTGAAACCAACAAGCGATCACGCTTCGGGGGTTGATCGTGATCTCCCCGTGAATGCCGCGTTGGAAACACGGGGAGATCGAAGGTGTTGTCATCGAGGCTCAAGCTGCTGCAATGACACTCTGGAACGCCAATGCTACTTTTGCTTTCGCACGACGATGGTCCAGTCTTGATCTTCGTCGCTGGGGGCTTTGCCAAGATTGACGCTGCTGCCGCCACTGACTTTTTTGACCGATCCGCGTTGCAGCGAACCACCGCTGCGTGGATTAAACCACTGCACCGAAAAGTCGCCTTTTGCATTGCTGAGATCAAGATCTGCTGAGCCGCCATCGCACAGATAGACCACGTAGTTTTCTCCGGGTTTAGCCAAACAGAACTGCGTGTTCTTGTGCTTCTCGTTGCCAACCAAGGCATCTTGAGGCGACATCTGCCAGAACGGGATCTCATTCTCGTGAAAGAAGTTGATCGCGATCCGGCAGTAGTCCCAGCTTTGGTCACGGCTGCGCCAATCTTCGCACACCAAGTCGTTCTCGGCGTAGGCATATCCAAAGTAATACTCCACGCCGGCACCGCCACCCATCAACGTTCCCCACAACGTTTGTTTGCGGACTTCGTGTTGGGTGTACGTCATGTTGCCCTTGCTGTCGTGACCATCAAAGCCGCGGTAACCAAGGTCGGGGCATTGGCCGTGGGCCGCCGTTCCCGATTCGTCAAACGCGACGACCCAAGGTTTTCCGGCAGCTTTCGATTTCTCGACCCATTTTACCGTTTGCCAATGCGTGTCGTGGATCCCACTGTTTTGCAGCGATACTCCGGTCAGGGCGGATTTGTCACCCAGCAGTGGTTCGTACTGGGAATCCTGTTGGCCTGGGAACGTATGCAACACGCGGTTGTGGTCGTAGGCGTCAAACGCGTCGATGTATGCCAACATCGCTTTGAGTTGCTCGGTCGACTGGGTGTTCTCTTCGCCCAGATTCCAGTTCAACGCCAAGTTGTGAGCAAACCGGGCAATCAACTCGCGGCAATAAAGTTTTCGCTGAACACCAAGATCGCCACCGTCCAACGAGGTGGGAACCTTGTCATCGTTTTCGGTTTCTTGCATCTTGAAATGCAAGTACATGCCTTTGGCGGTGGCGTGATCAAATACGATGCCCCATTGATCGAGCTTGCTGCAGTCGTAATGCAACTTGTCGTTGCGTTGGATGAAAGGCCAAACATTGTCACCGTCACCACCCGCGTTGTACGTCAGGAACGAAAATGCGTTGCAGCCTTTTCCGGAAAGGTAATTAATCGCACCAATCAGTCCCTTGCCCTTGCCGTTTTGCCAGGTCGGGTCGCCCGATTTCCAATCCTTGATATGCGGAGCCCACGTTTTGAGTGGCACCTTGCTCGGTTTGCCTGCGACGGTGGCATCAAAGTCGGCATAGCCGAGCAGCGTTTCTGGAGCGTCAGCACCTGCTTTCAAAAAGTACTGCTTGCTCGAAGCAAATTGCAGGTAGTGCTTGCCGACATAATCGAGACGTCCGAGGCCACGTAAATCGCGACCCTGCTTATCACTTTTGGCGACTTGAAACTGACCCGATTTGCCGTCGTAAGGTGCCAAGGCAACGCCGGTCGGTTTGGTGTCCAGGGCGGCCAGCGGACCTTGTCGAAACGAAACCGTGTAGCTCCACTGGCCCGTGCGGTCGGGAGCAAAATGAGCTCGCCACGTCGTGCCTGCTTCGGCAGAGGTTTCACCAGCGTTACCGTCAGCGGCAAAGTAGCCGGGGACGGTGTAAGTCGTGCCGTCGCTGTGTTTGAACGAAACGGACATCGCATAATCGGTAAACGGATTCGGCGAATTGTCCTGCTCGTGTGCGTACGGGCCGCGGAGGTTTAAAGTGACCTTGTGCCACTGTTTCGTTTCGCCCGAAACGTTCACGCTGCCGTCACCGTTGGCGCTGCGCGGCAGAACCAGGGGCAAGTCGCTGACCGGTTTGGTGGGGCTTGTTTTTGCCGCGACGGTTTGCTCTTTCGGTTTTGACGCTTGCTTGGCGAGGTACGGTTTCGCTTCTTTGCGAGTCGATGCGTCAGCGGGAGTGAAGGTGATGCCAGCCCAACGAGCACGCGAGAATTCCTTGCCATCTTCGGAACCTGTGGTCGCCTTGATCGTGATGATCGCACCATCGGTGATCGCGACGTTTTCCCAAGTTTTGCGATACTTGGCGGCATCTTCGGCGGTTTGGTTGCTTAGCACCGTGGTGAATTCGCCTACCCGTTCTCGGTCCACTTCAACGCGATACGTCGACTTGCCATCATTTTCACCGATCGCATGTAGCGTGATGTTGTAGGTTCCTGTGGGAAACTGAAACGTCGTGTCGGCAGTTGCGTGTTGGCGTTGATCGGGATCAATCGCGAGCCATTTGCCACGATCGACATAGAACGTTTCGCTTTGAATGTCGAATGATTTCGCAGGTAGAAACAATCCGTTGTTGGCGTCGGATTGAGCGACCGTGTCGGATTTTGGTGACGGCTTTGCTGCAGGCGGCGTTGTCGGAACGCTGCCTGAGTGAAGTTCCGAGGTCGGACCAGCATCCTCGGGGCGAGTGAACTCGCGGTCGGTGGTCATGATCCACTTGTCAAACTCGAACCCATCCTCGCGCATCGAGAACGAAATGGTGTGCTCGCCTGCAGTCGGGACATCAAGGAAAATCTTGTAGGGCTCGCCACAGTGT
Organism: Novipirellula sp.; assembly: GCF_041583735.1. Classification (NCBI taxonomy): domain Bacteria; kingdom Pseudomonadati; phylum Planctomycetota; class Planctomycetia; order Pirellulales; family Pirellulaceae; genus Novipirellula; species Novipirellula sp. Next base: position 2,727 of record NZ_JBFHFD010000292.1, on the reverse strand, counting down.
TGTTTTTCGGTGCGTTGCTTGCTTTCCCAACGCCACTCGTTTTTACCTTGGCACCACTGCAAACGTTGACCGGAATCAGGCCACTGGCCATCGATCCCGACGTGCAGCCCATTGTCTTCGCTGCCGGTGGAATAGGCGCGTACCCACACATAATATTTGCCTGGCGTTGTGAAATTGACTTTATAACTTAGCACCGCCATCTTTCCAGCTTCGGGAGCGAAGTTTGTCCCCCGAATCAACTTGTCGCCATGAGTCCGCCGCGTGTCGGGCAGGATTTCGAGGTAAGCATTACCACTTGCTCCGGCGACATGCGGCGGATCACCATCGGGGGTGATGTCCGGCGTGGTCTCGGACGAAGTCAGGTGCCAAGCACGCTTGTCCGTCGAAGATTGCTCGACGTAGTGTTCCGCTTCGACCGCGACGAGTCCGTCGACTTCTTTAAACACAGGGTCTGCGGTTAATCCTAACGATGGCGAAAAGGCTATCAGCAAGACGGACATGCAACGTGCAAGCTGCACTGGGAAACTGCGACTCATGGACAAATCCTCGTGGGTGGGAACGGAATCAGGAGAGTGGGATAGGCTTCGAGCCTGTCATCAGCATTGTTTTGTTGATTGTCGTTGATCGCTCCGTGATCAACGACGCGGGTTCGTCAATCGAACCTCGGCAACAATTTCTTACACATCGCTGGCAACCGCAGCATGAATCGCATCGGCAACTGCATTAGCGACGTCGGTCGTGGACGACGATCCGCCGATATCGGGTGTTCGCACTTGGCCGTGCGATAGTACTTCAGCAACTGCACTTTCCACAGCGACCGCTGCGGTGATGCAGTTGGCATCTTGGTGGGTTTGACCGAGCCAATCTAACATCATGCCGGCCGACAGAATCGTGGCGAGCGGGTTGGCGACATTCTTGCCAGCGAGTTGGGGGGCGGTGCCGTGGGACGGTTGAAACAACGCATGTTTGTCACCCACTTCGGCCGACGGGCCCAGCCCAAGACCGCCGACGATTCCAGCACCCAAATCCGACAAAATGTCACCAAATTGGTTTTCCATCACGACCACATCGAAATCGGATGGGTTCTGCACCATGTACAAGCTCATCGCATCGACATAGACCGCGTCGTGCTCGATGTCGGGGTACTTCGCAGCGACATCATGAAAAATCTTGCGGAAGAACGCCATGCTGCGAAACACATTTGCCTTGTCGACACACGTGACTTTGCGTTTGCCGTCATGCGGTCGACCGCTGCGGCGCGATGCTAATTGGAATGCATAATCGACGACTTTGGATGTTCCCGCGCGGGTCACGACCAACGTGTCGGTGGCCACTTCGTCACCGACCATGCTGCCGCCGCCAAACGAGGCGAACAGGCCTTCGAGGTTTTCGCGGATAATCACAAAATCGATTCCCTCACCGGTGTCTTTCAGTGGACACGGCGCACCGGGATACAATTTTACTGGACGTACTGCCGAGTGCAGGTTCAGGGCACGACGCAGTCCCACCATCATCGTCGGTTGAACCTCAGTCCCATCGGGTTGTCGCACGTCGGGCAGTCCAATCGCTGACAACAGCACCGCATCCGCAGCCAAACAAGCATCCAAAACGTTCTTGGGCAACGTCTCGCCTGTCTCGCGATAAAGTTCCGCGCCCGCTCGGTGCGATTGGCAATCGAGTTGGATATTGGGGAATTCCGCGACAACGCGATCGAGCACGATCTGAGTCGCTGCCATGGTTTCCGGGCCAATACCATCGCCCGGCAAAAGTGCGATCCGATAGGAAGTCATCTGTTGTTTCTTATGTTTAGATTGAAAAGTGAAACGGTGGAGCGTTTGTTACGAGACGCGGTGCCATGTTTTCAACGACTTGCTTTCGACCCATGGGCCAACGCTAGCCGAAAAATCGTGGAAATAGTCGGCCGCACGATGCTGGTCAAACGCCGCGGCATTGTCATAGATTTCGTACAAGAAGAATTGGTTGTCCGCTTCAGGGTCGACGCTGACTTCAAATTGTTGGCATGTATCTTCGTTGGCCAGCGAATCGTTCGCTTGTTGCAACACTCGCTCGCGGAACGCGTCAGCGAATTCGGGTTTGATCGTGAATTGAACAGCGACAACAAACATGTTGGTTTTACTTTTATTAAGATGGGAATCGTTCGTGCAAGTCGCGACACTGTTGGTCGGTTAAACAACGAGGGTGGCGGTCACGTAGCAGTAAATAAAGCTTGGCAGTCTCTTCGAGTTCTTCGGTCGCGTAGACCGCTTTGTCAAGATCAGTGGCGGCCACGATCGGTCCGTGGTTGGCCAATAATATGGCCCTCGCACCCACCGCGGTTCGTTCGACCTCGGCGGCAAGTTCTTCAGCCCCTGGCGGAAAATAGGGTAGCATCGGAAGCGTGCCGACTCGCATCACATAGTACGCCGTTAGCGCCGGAAGCACATTGGCCGAATCGATGTCCGGCAAACACGATACCGCCACCGAATAGGTCGAATGGAGATGCACGATCGCATCGTCTTTCTCGCGCGAACGGTACATCGATAAATGCAGCACCGCTTCCTTAGACGGTTTGTCGCCTGCCACCAGCGAACCGTCCCATTTCACTTTGGAAATGCGATCAGGATCGAGTCGGCCCAAACAGACATTCGTGGGCGTGACCAAAATACCATCCGGCAAACGGACGCTAATATTTCCGCTGCTGCCACACGTAAATCCGCGATCAAACAG
>NZ_JBFHFD010000291.1:0-10010 GCF_041583735.1 Novipirellula sp. | reverse complement strand
TCGTCGGGGCTGAATTGCTCAGCTCGTGGTGGTCGCGGCATCAGACACCTCCGCGTGTTTGAGGGATGATTCGGCTGTTGGTATTAGAGCCGAAATCCACAGCAAGTCAAATTTGGGTGCCTGGCACCAACTGGATACCTGGCACCAACTGGATAGGCGCCTCGCAAAGATGGTGGCTGGCAAAGATGGTGGCTGGCACCAAATTTTGATCTTCGCCACACCACTTACAATCCCATTGCCAGCAAACGTGCCAGGCCCCTTGCCACACTTCGCCGCCTCACCCAAATTCCCCTGAGCAGCCCGCCACCCCCTAAACAGATCACCGCAACCGCCCTGCAGTCAGTAGCTACGCGTCGTCCGTGCCGCCGTATCCTCGCCGCTTCACTGCGAGACCGCTTCTTTTGATGCAAACCGTTGCGACAAAACAAGTTGCGACGCCCGCTGTTGCGTTGGTGTCGCCGCGACTGCCCGCCCCTCGTCTTGCGTAGACCCGCGGCTATTTACCACCGCAGGTTCAATTGGGTGTACATTAATGATGAGATCACCCTCCATTCGCTAAAACAGAATGGCATTTGAGGAATAACGGTAGCCGATTTCAGGTTGCATTGCATTTGGCAGCCTCACCGATGCTTGGAGTTGAAGTTGTCCAAACGCCAGCGCCATCTTATGCTAAGGTCCCACACCATAGGGTCAGAAACGACGCTGTATTTCGCAGAAATCGCCTCCACTTTCTCCCCGCTGCCCTCTCCCCGCTGCCCTCCCTAAATCGTCATTAGATTGCCCCATCTCGCAACCCTCCCCTCCGACGCAGTAACCACGTGACTACTTGTTCAATACAATCTTGTCCTACGACTGCAACGCTCTTATCTCTCAGCAGCCTGCCATGCAAAAGGGTTCCCGCAATGCGGCCCCCTTTGTGCGATCCCCCCGCCCCTCGTTTGCTTACCACCGAAAACCTACAACGCGCTCGACCTAAATCCGATATCGCCTAGACAATATCGGATAGGGAACACCCGAGCACCCGCCATCATCAAATCAAACCGGTCGGATGGGGCAAGAGGATTGTTTTATGCATAGAGAAACGAAGCTTCAACCGACCCCCAACCGCGTTGATTCGCTGCTGTCGTACTTGTTAGTCGGCAGCATTGTGTTGATCGGCTGCGGGATGTTCTATCTACGAGAAACGAAACATCTTGAACAGGCGCTGCTTAATGAAGAACGCAGCCGCATTGACACTTTTGCTCAGCATATTCAATCGAGCTTGCATCCCGTTGCCGACAATCTCCGGTTACTGGTCAATGATGGCAGCTTGATTTCTTATGTGACCACCGGTCGCCCTGCGGCACTGGAGCGAGCGATTCAGCAAGCTGTCGTCTTCAGCCGGCTTAAACCCGAATACGACCAGATACGCTATTTGAATTCACAAGGGTTCGAGGTGATGCGTGTCAATCAGCCGGGCCAGGTCGTTGCCCCAGAGAGGCTTCAAGATAAATCCGACCGTCGATATTTTCAAAAAGCAAGCGGACTCGCCAAGGGAGAACTCTACCTTTCCGCATTCGATCTGAACGTCGAACATGGCGAGATTGAACAACCGTTTCGCGAAGTGTTGCGGTTTGCGATGCCGGTGTTTGACGAGACAGGACAACGACGCGGGGTCTATGTGATTAACTATCTCGGCGCCAATACACTCGCACACCTCGAAGAAATGCGTCCCAAGACGCAACATCGCTTGCGGATCATTAATGACGACGGCTATTGGCTGAAAGCCGCCAAACCAGAACTGGAATGGGGATTCCTGTTCCCTGAACGAAAAACAAATCCACTAAGCCAAACGGACGCCGAGCTGTGGAGAAATATCCAGGCCCATCCGCGAGGCCACTCGCGAACGTCCTCAGGGTCGTTGACTTGGCGCAAAGTGGGATTGAAGGAGAGTGTCGCCGACGATTCGAACACCGACTCTGTCATCGCAGAGGAAAAGTTTATCGTCGTCGCTTCGGAGATTTCCGACGCAGAATACTCCGAAATCTTCCTTCACATACGCATCGTCTTTGCGATCGCAACGGCAACCCTGCTTGCAATCTCGCTTTTTTCAATTCGCGCCATTCGCTCGAAGCAACTCGCCAGCGAATCACTGCGGCGGAGCCAAAAGAACCTCAAAGAATCACAGCATACGATCGATCACGCGGTTCAGGCTCGAGATGCAGCCGAATTTGCCAATCAAGCTAAGAGTGACTTCCTGGCCTCGATGAGCCATGAATTGCGCACCCCGCTGAACGGCATCCTGGGGATGAACGAATTGTTGATGCAGACCGAATTAACCAAGCAGCAACGCAAATTCGTCGATGCGGCACACACCTGCGGTCAATCGTTATTGCAACAGATCAATGACATCCTGGATCTGTCCAAGATTGAAGCGGGAAAGATTGAACTCGAGATCCAGGAACATGACATTGAATCGCTCGCCTATTCCATCACCAGCATGTTTTCGCTCAGCGCTCAACAAAAAGGGGTCCCCCTGCTGTGCCATATCGATCCGCGCGCCTGCGTGACGGCTCGCTGTGACGGAAATCGCTTGCAGCAAATCCTTGTAAACCTTGTCGGTAACGCGGTGAAGTTCACAAAATCTGGACGCATTATCTTGCGAGCCGAATGTGTCGAGCAAAAACAGCAACAGATGCGATTTCGCTTCTCTGTCGAAGACACCGGCATCGGCATCCTCGCCGACCGACGTGATCGCTTATTCAAACCGTTTTCACAGGTGGACCCCTCCGCTTCACGCGAATTTGGCGGTACTGGATTGGGGCTTTCGATCTGCAAACAACTGGCGGAATTCATGGGTGGCGAGGTCGGTGTGGAGAGCCAAGCGGGCGTCGGCTCGAAATTCTGGGTGGAATTAGACATGGAACTCACCGCCGAGGAACCGTCTGTTGAAACGAGACGTAAAGCGTTGGCGGGGATTTGCGTGGTTTCGGTGGACACGAGCCACAGCGAACGCAAACAAATCTACGACAGTTTGCGAGCGTGGGGCTGCCCCTTCAAACTAGTCGACACTCTTGCCGAAACATTACGAGCAATCGCTGACGCAGAGACCAACGGCACCCCCTTCTCACAAGTACTGCTGGATTGCCGCAGTATTGAGGACAACCCCTATGCGACGATCAAAGAATTTGCAAACAAGTGCCCACTGCCCCTGATCGGCATGGGAGCAAACTTTGATGACGCAACGCTCGAAAAACTGAAACAATCCGGGGTGCAAAATGTGCTCCTCGATCCGGTGCGGCCGAGTGCGTTGTTTGACGCATTAGCTGCGGGCATCCACAAACCGGCTGCGAAGCAATCCACTGACTCGGAATCAAAAGGAATACCGCAGAGGCAGACTTCGCAGTTCACGGGGCATGTCTTGGTCGCCGAAGACAACTGCATTAATCAGCTGTATGTCTGCGAACTGCTCAAACACATCGGCTGCAGTTACGACGTCGCACAAAATGGCGACGAAGCGGTCACATTGACCAGCGAACATCACTACGACGTCGTTTTGATGGACTGCCAGATGCCCGAAATGGACGGCTTTACCGCGAGCCGTGAAATCCGACGTCGCGAACGCAACTCGGCACCATCCCACCGCTTGCCGATCATTGCCCTAACCGCCAACGCCCTAACAGGAGATCGAGAACGGTGTCTACAAGCAGGGATGGATGAATACCTTAGCAAGCCGATTGAGTTTGAGACGCTGCGACAAATGCTTGCCAAATTTCTGCACAAGGCAGCCGCTGCCAATCCTTAAGGATATCCATACTCGGGATTCTTCGGATCGAAATCCAATTCAGTCAAATCTACGTTGGTTTGAATATCATGGTAGGTGTAAGACTCTTGCAGCGGAGCTACCTCATCCGCCGACGGCGGCCAACCAAAACTGCGATAGCGAAGAATCAATTGACGCGCCGGATCGATCACGATTTCAGCCAGCGAAAAATCATCTTCTTTTCCCGACGGCTTCGCTCGCTTGACCTGGATTAAGTCGGCGGAAACTTTGTCGAGCAGAAAATCACGCGTGATTGTGACCTGAATATCTGGGTTCCCGAGATCCTGCTGTCCGCGTTCAATCAGCTTTTCGACAAGACGCACGATTCCAATTTCCGAGATCGGATAGCGTTGGCCTCGCATCGCCAAAAATCCATTGGGATCCAGCGGAGGAATGGGGGCTAGGCCTAACAGTCCCGCCTCGTGCACCAACAGTTTTCCATCATGCAAATCCTCGGCCCAGATAACTTCGCGTCCTTTGACCGATTCCGGGGCAAGGAAGTGCAAATAAACACGCTTGCCTGCGGTCTCGTCGCCATCGCGAAATCGGGTCTGCACTTTCAACTGCATTTCAGTTTGCTCGCCTAGCACGCCGCTACTATCGACTTCCTGCTTGACGAACCGCGCGGTATAGCTGTGCAGAGAACGCGTCATCGCAACACGCGACTGCGTCGCGATCTGAATCACTTCCTCAAGCGACGACTCTCGCGTCTTTGGCTGCTGTGCAGAGTCATTACTATGATGCGATGACGAATCCGATAGATCGGTAGGCAACACCCGCTCGGAACTTCCACGCCCTGAACTAGTGACTGCATTGATCAACAACACCACGGCGACCACCCCGAAGGCAGCGCCACCAAGCAGCACATGTTTATTTAGAAATTTCATACTAGGAAACTCGATTGAATGCAAAAACCGTCGATCGTCGATAAATCCAGATCCCTCGGGGGCCAGATCCCTCGGGGTCAATGCCCCCGTGCCCTCTACATTAAGAGCAACGGAGTGTTTTGTTGTAGGGGAGCGGCAAGGGTGTCGGCGCTCCCATTTTCACTACCGACAATAAAAAAGTCGGCCTCGAAAGAGGCCGACCTACAAACGTCTACACATCGCGTTGGCGAATTAGAAGTTGCCGTTGTTCTGCATTTTCTGCTGCTGAACTTGACGCACTGCGGCACCCACCGCCTGCAACACACCTTCGCTGACCAACATTCGCGATTCCTGTCCATTGACGATCGATTTTTGCACGACCATGACGTCGCCACCATCGCTTGCTCGCGATAGCGTATCGATCATCGCAGCGATCACTTCGTTTGTTTCGATCGATTGTGCGTATTGCAAAATCGGCAGCAATTGAACACGGAATTGACCTACCGGACGTACGCCACCTTGGTCACTGGTCCCCGAATCGATCAAGTTCTTCATTAACGATTCGCTGTCTTTGCCAACGGCAACAAACACCGACTTGGCGCCTGTTCCCACATGGACTCGCAATTTGGGACCGAACATTTTCTGCAGTTCGTCTTCCCCTTGCGGCACATCGGCTTCGATCACATGCATCGTGACACCTTTGTAGGTGCTCACATCAAACGAAAACTTCGGAGCCTTGGGCTCGTTTTGAATCTTGGCAGCCAAGTCTTTGACAATCTGAGCAGCCTCATTTCCATCGGCAACAAAACCGCCAAACACGAACTGGAAATCATTTTGGTTGGCCAGCAACAGAGCGCCCACGTCTGCCTTACCTTCTTTCACCGAACGGCTGGCGAGATCAATGATCCGCTGCACCAAGGCTTCGACATCGTCACGCTGAGCATCGGACAAATCGTCAGATTGATCCAACGCGGCACGAATGGCTCCGGTTGCATTTTCGAGACTTGCACTGACTTGCTCGACCGCCTGAGGACCGATCGACATCGCCGTGTGATAGTAGGCAGCCGCATCGTCACGGATGACCGAAGCAAACTGCGATGGAATCGCTTGCTGGCCACCGTACATCGCGGCCAACTCGCTGCCGGCAACCGCCGTAAAGGATCCTTCGAACATCAATTGCTTGCCAGCTTGATCGATATTCCATCCGATCTTGAGCTCATCGGTATCTTGGATCAATTGCTCGATTTGCTTGATCGAACTTTCGGCCATTGCCTTGGTGCCTTCGGCATCGGCTTGGTCTTGCTTGGAAATCGCTTGCTCGAACCCCTGGCGAAGTTGAGCAACAAGCATGTTGCGAGTTTCGGTGGGTACCAATTGCATTCTCAAGCGAATCGCGATGTCATAATCGTTCCCCATTCCTTCAAACAACGATGCTGGGTCGGTTGGCGCTAGCGAGAGCAAGTCACGGTTCCGAGCGATAGCGGCCCACGTGCCGACCTGGCGGATATAGACGGTATTTGCCCCCACCGCGATCACAAGCGTGCCATCATCGAGTTCATCCGCAGGCCCGGTTTGAGCTTCCAAACGTTTTAATACCGTTCGAACGTCGGCGGTTGGCAACAACGCAATCGGCTCAGGCGTTCCGTTGACAAGCGGAACGATAATGCCAATCGGTTGATTCAGATCAACGCCCTGAGTGAACGTGCCGGCCATCATCTGAAAAATACCGCCGTATTGAGGCTGCCCCACAACGCCGGTCAAGTAATTGATGTCTTGCATCAATTTATTGACCGAACCGAGCGTGACGACCACGACAGGCTCGGTGGCATCCGTGACGACCGTGCCGCCTTCGGCTGCCGGTGCCGTGCCTTGAGCGCGAACGAGCGAATGTGAACTAGCAAACAGCGCTGCGGATGCAAACGCAACGACTGCAAAAAGCCGGTTGACCGTAATGGAACAACGGAAAGACATTTTCAAACCATCCTTAGGGAATGCGAAGCAAGTGTTTCAGAAATCATGTACCCGGACTTCAACTCTGAGGGCAAGCCAAAGACATTTAGCGAGCCAATCCGGAGTCTCTATCTAAGTTACCCACACTGAACCGCAATAGTTTCACCCAAGGTCAAGAATGCAACAACCCACCTCAAGATCACTCGCGTGCTCGCTACAATTACAGTCGCCATAACGGGGGGCAAAGGTACACGACCACGCTAGTACAGAGCGACCAAGCCGGAACAGGGATCGATGGCACCCTCAACCTAGAGAACGCCCCCCACAAGAACCGATGGTGACGCGCATCAACAACGGAACGCAATGTCACCAAAACGCTGGCCAAGAGAGAGAGAGAAAGGGGCCAGCAGATAAGAACGCTATCGTTCCCGGAAAATGATTCGACCTTTGGTCAAATCGTAGGGCGACAATTCAACTCGCACCTTGTCACCCGGAACAATACGGATGAAGTGTTTACGCATTCGGCCGGCAACGTGCGCCATCACTTCGCTACCGGTCTCAAGTTGGACGCGGAAACGAGTATTAGCGAGTGCCTGGGTTACAGTACCTTCGACTTCGAAGGCCTCTTCTTTCTTTGCCAAGAGACAAAACCTGTTTCGTTTGAGGGTATTCGCTGGTATTTACAACAGCAGAAAGTGGCATCGATTCCGATAGAAATGCTTGACCGCCAGTAAGAGCACACCTCTTACAAACGCCCGATCATTCCCAAAAGAACCATGATCGATTCTCGAAAGAACCATAATCGGAGAACAAACTAACCCGCCAAGATGGCGGGAAAGTGATTTCCCATCAAATGGGAATGCATATTTCGTGCCACAGTTCTCTTTCGAAAAAGAGCCGCGATTAACGCTTGCTGAACTGGACACCCCGGCGAGCACCACGAAGACCTGGCTTCTTTCGCTCTTTCATACGCGAATCGCGGGTCAAGTAGCTGCCATCGCGAAGCGGTTCGTGCAGTGCTTCGTCGTAGCTAACCAAGGCACGAGCCAGTCCCATACGGACGGCACCGCTTTGGCCGGTCATGCCGCCGCCGCTAACACGGACAAGCACATCGACCTGTTCGTTCAAACCCACCGCATCGAGCGTTTGCGTGATGCTAGCTTGGTCTTGAGCGTTAACAAAATACTCACCGATCGGCTTCGAGTTTACTACGATCTTGCCGCTTCCAGCACGAACTCGCACGCGAGCTACACTGCTTTTACGACGTCCCGTACCGAGGGCGTCACCGTTGATTTTGTCCTTTTTTACAGCGACCATAAATATCAGTCTGGTGTTTAATTTTTTTCAGATGGATTAACAGCACGTGCGGAAAATCCGTCACGCATCAAATGAGAGGGTAACTAGCAGAGCAAACTCTACCAGATTTACTTATCGCTACTGGCTTTCTTGCCAACTCGTTGCAAAACGACTGGCTGCTGTGCCGTGTGAGGGTGCTCGGAACCCGCATAAATTTTCAATTTCTTGAGCATCTGGGTTGCCAATTTGTTCTTTGGCAACATGCGACGAACCGCGTGGAAGATCAAATCTTCGGGTTTGCGTTGTTGACGATCGCTGTAGCTTTCCAAACGCAATCCAGGATGCCCGGTGTACCAAGTGTAGTGACGAACGTCCATTTTACGGCCGGTCATTGCCACTTTGTCGGCGTTGGTGACGATCACAAAATCGCCGCAATCAACGTGCGGAGTGTATTCAGGGCGATGTTTTCCCATCAGCACGACGGCGATATCGCTCGCCAACCGACCGAGAACTTCGTCGGATGCATCGACGATGTGCCACTGCTTATCAACTTCGCCAGACTTGGCCATGTATGTTCGTTGAGCAACCACGAGATTGACTTTATTTATCGAGAGCTAAAGGGTGTTTTGAGGTTGAGCCGCCTACGTACGGGTTGCCCCGGTGGCTGGCGAGAATCGAGGAATTTATCGGGCAGGGCGGTTAACGGCAAGGCCTTTCGTTCTAGATTCCCGCTGAATTGCCATGATTTCCCACCAAAGATGCCGTCTGGGAAACAATCGACCCCCTCAAAAAGTTGAATTTAAGTTATCCAGAGGTATCGATAAGATCGCCAAAACCGGCCACTCTCGCACTCACCCCCCAATATTGTCTGGCAAGGAAACTCGTTTACAGCTTTAGCCAGGGCGGTTGAACCTCCGAAAGTCTTGGCGACTTTCGCTACGTCAGCAAGGGACCGCATCAAAACCATATATTCCCTCGCTTACGCGCCGGGTTTGAGCTACGCGTTGCGAAAATCACACAACTCCAAAAATGCACGAAGCTGTCTACGCCGGACGCTCTCTCTAACAATCCGTTCCCGGTCCAAAACGCTCTAAATAGCGGCCTAGTCTCAACTTGCGACGGGCACTATCGCTGGTCATATAGCGGACGCTGCCAAAAATGGGGCGTTCGGGCCCCCAGGCTCGGTCGAATCGCCCGAGCGTCCAAAAAATTCCGCTGTAAGAATTGGGATCCCGCCCATCGAGCCCATATTTATTGTTGAGCTCGATCATGATTCGCAACGCTTGCTGCGGCGTTTCGGTCCAGTGCAAGATTTTCTTGCCCCACAACATTCGCATATAATTGTGCATCACGCCGGTGCGAACGAGCTCGCGTTGGGCCGCATTCCAGAGTGGATCGGCGGTTTCCGCAGTTTCAAACTGCCGCAATGTGTAAACCTCGTCGCGAGCGTCACTCTGATGTTTTCGCAGCGTTTTGACCGCCCAATCGGGCAGCGTGTCAAAGTGATCATACGTCTCACTCTCGCGAAACGTACGATTGAAACTGAGTTCACGCCACGTGATCAATTGGTCCAATAACGCCTCGGCCGACTCGCTGGTGTTCCAAAAACCGTTGTTTTTTCCGTTCGGCTCCGACGCTTGGTCAGGGGTCCAATCTTCATGATCCAGGATTCGTTCGACAATTTCGTGAGCCGAGATGTGTCCAAAATGCAAATATGGACTGAGCCCCGTCGTGGCATTTTCATCAGGATGATTCCGATCGTCGGCGTAGCGAGCCAGATCGTTTTTGATAAACGCAGTCAATCGAGCATTGGCCTGTTTGGCTCCGCCGCAAACCGTTTGACTCGGTTTGACATGATGGTCAATCGGTATCTTGTCGAGCCCGCCGGGCGAGAGCAACGCGTCGATGTCTGCAGCAGGCCATCGCCGAGTGATCGCCGCAGGCAACGAGTCGAGTTGCGGCAACGTGCCCCTCACCACCGGATCCAGTTTGGTCTTTTCCAACAGCACGTCGAGAATATTTTTCTGCATCCTGCGGCGGTAGCTATGAGCGACGGTGATGGTGCGGTCGGGCAACCGCAGCGGCATCACCCCATT
>NZ_JBFHFD010000290.1:0-10026 GCF_041583735.1 Novipirellula sp. | reverse complement strand
CGTGCCTTGTAAAATTGCTTTTCGGAAGTTCGTGCCACCGAAAGTTTCGAGTGACGTGATGACCGCATCCCGTTCAAAGACATCAAGTCCGCCCTCGGGATTCAGTTCGATGCGTCCCATTTCGGCGAGGCGTGAACGAATCCCTGGCATACCCGACCGGACCGTTTGAGATTCACGCTGGATGGCTCCCAAGAGTTCTTCAGTCAGCTTAGGTGGCAAACGAATTGGGGCGCCAAAGCCCAAGGGGATTCGGCAGCCATGCCGTTTAGGCATTTTGTCAACTAACGATTGAACGTCGATCCGACCGGCTGAGATCAGATTGCTAACATTGATCCGCTTCTCGTCGGTTGCCACCAGCGAACCTGATCGAGAAATCCCAACGTACTCGACACTGAAATCGGGGACGTCACCGATCTGATACATTTCCGAGTACTGCAGTGAGACAAGGCACACTTGGTGCTTCTTTGGTTTCACTTCCGACCTAGCAACCGTCGCTGTGAATTCGCCTCGATTCTCAATTGCCTGCTGAATCGACTCCGCCTGGCTGCCTTGAAATCGTAACCATATTGCTTCTTTCATTTCATTTTTCCTCTTTATGAGTGTTTCGTATACTCTAAGAGAGAACACTCAAAAGAATTCTCATCAGAAAATTGAAAAAAAGTTTTCCCCTCTGATTTATTGGTTTTTTAGCCAGATTAAGGGCAACCGACGGTGCGGTCGATTTGTGCAATCGTCGTGGCGAGGCTGGCATCGAACCGGGCGAGCTGGGTTTCGAACATCAGCAGCTCGCGGTAGGTTTCGATCAGACTATAGAAATCAGTGCGTTTGCCTCGGTAATCGGCCACCGATAGTTGCAGCGTTTTCTCGGTGCGAGGGATGATCCGTTCTTCGTACAATTGTCGCTGCTCGATCAGCGAGTCGGCTTGAGCCAGTAAACGTCGCAGTCGGCCGTACAGCGAGTCACGCTCGGCTTCCATGCGGTTGGCGGTGCTGTTGGTGCGATGCGCCGCTTCGCGAATTCCCGCGTTGATCTTGTCTCGCCAAATCGGCAACGTCGTGCCGACGGTGAAGCTAAGGTTATCGTGACCGTTGGCAACACCACTGAGCACGTCCTCATCGTCGCTGACGATCGACAAATTCACGCCCAGTTGTAGGTCCGGGTATTTTTGCAAACACGCCAATCGGTGGCGTTCTCGGTCGCGTTGGATTTCCCAAGCTAAACCTTGTAGTTCAGGACTGCACGCTTCTGCCGATGCGATCAATTGATCCAATTGCCCTGGAGCATCGGATATTCCTAGATTGTCAACTGCTTCGGGCACCATCGAAACGGGTTGTTGCAACAACGCTGCGAGATCCGCTTGCGCCATCTGTTTTTGTTGAGTCAGTTGAATGCGTTGATCTTCGAGTCGGTCCGATTCCGATTGAGCTCGCAGTACGTCTTGTTGTGCACCACCACTGCGATAGCGAGCCTCCGCTACCCTCGTCAAATCCTGGACCAAGTCTTTGGTTTCGTCGACGATTTGGATTGCTCGCGTTGCGTACCACAGTTCGTAGTAGGCGATGCGTACCGATTCGGTGATCTCGCGTTCGATGCGGTCCACTTCGGCTTGAGCGATTTGCACCTCGCGACTGGCAATCGCTGCCTTGGCTCGCCGTTTCTCGGGCCACGGTACGCCTTGAGAAAGCGACATCTGATGCGTGATACGTCCGCCCGCGGTTTGCAAGGCTTGGTCATGCAGCGGCCAAAAGGTGTTGTTGAACATCGGGTCCGGCAGCGACTTGGCCTGCGGGATCACGTTAGTCGCTGCGGCAACGCGATGTCGCGCGGCTTGGATCCTTGGGTGTCCTGCCAAGGCGATGCCAACGAAGTACTCGACCGGTTGGCCGGATGTGGGTGGGAGCGTTGACGAATTGGTTTCGCTTGCCGACCGCGAATTCTGGTTTCCTGCGTCGCGTGTCTTTTCGGCCTCGCCCTCGGTGTCGTCCGCCTCGTTCAGGGTGTCGTCCGCTTCGTTTAGTAGGGTCAGATCCATCGCTGCGAATACGGCGGCGTCTTCGTAGATGGTGGGGCGGACAGCGGTGGCCGAATCGATTTCCGTTGCTTCGCTACGGACCATTTGCACAGTGGACTCTGACACACTCTGAGTGGAATCGGCCGTGGTCGGTGGCGGAGTTAGCTGGACAACATGTTGGCGATTTGCACTGCACCCCCCTGTGGAAGCGGCCAGCATCGCTAGCAGCAACAATGGCTTCGGTCGGGTTTGTCGAAGATTTCTCATGCGTTTTCCAGCGATGAAATGCGTCACTTTTCGGCGATTCACAGCTATAATGACACCATAAACCTTGCCCAGTCCGCATATTCCACTTGAACCGATCGGGCAAATGAACGATACAATGCGTATACCGGTCATGGGTATAATCTTCGGAGCGTTTCAGTAGTGATCTTCCGCCTAAGTCATATCGCCGTCATTCTTTCGCTGATCGTCGCAACGATGATCCAGCCGATGGCGCTGGGTATGGCCGGAATCGCTTGTGCTGAGAAATGCGAAACCAGCCCCCGCTGCCAAGGATGTGGCTGCTGCGAAGTCAGTACGGCGGGGACGCCCTGCGGATGTTGTGCCGATAAAGCCAGCCCAACAACAGCCAGCCCCACCAATGCTGCCAATGAAGCTTCCGCAGTCGCGGCGAGTTGTTGTCATGATTCATCACCGGCGGCGAAGTCCGATGCGGCAAATTTTCGTACCGAATCGAATGACAACGATCGGATCGCCGAGGCAGCGACTGTCGAGAAGACGACCAAGTCCAGCAAAGTTTCTGCGTGTCTTTGCGGGGTGACGACACAACCGCTGGGTGAATCCACTCCGCGTCCGCCAGTGAACGAGCTGCGGAACCTTGATGTTCTCAGTTACCTGGTTCGTGTTATCGATGCCGAAGCGGTCGGTGCCACCGTCTATCCCGATGGGGACATTGGCGGGACGCATCTGCTGGCAGCCCATTATTCTCAGCGTGTTCTCTGTATTTGGCGTCTCTAACGTCTGCGTTTGAGTTGCGCTCTCACTGCAACTCTCTGTTGAGTCATTTCCTGCGCACTTGAGATCACGAATCTCACGATTGGAAATGGTTTTTGTGCATGGATCGTAGCGTGATCGATGCCCTTTCTGCGTCTTCGCAAACGCACGCTTGCTGCAAAGCCTATCCGAGAACTCAATATGTCTGCGCATTCGAATTCAGACGATTCAAACGAGACAGGGCCCATCGCATCGTCGGACTCACCCCACCCCAGCACGCCATCGTCGGCACGGCCGCGAAGTGGACGAGCATGGTTGGTCCGAATCGCGGTCCAGGCGGCTGTTGTGCTGGCGGTCGCTGCGCTATTGCTGGGGATGATCGGGGTTGCCCAGCGGTCGGGATGGATCACACCGGATGGTTTTTTCGGGGCCAAGAACAGTGATGCTTCGCAGTCCGCTGAAGGGGACGCGGACAAGCGTTACATCTGTCCGATGATGTGCACCCCGCCGTCAACCGAACCAGGACGCTGTCCCGTTTGCGCGATGGAATTGGTCGAGGCAGTTGGTGGTGGCGGCGGAGACGGCAAATCGGTCACGATCGAAGCGGCGGCTCGGCGATTGATTGGAATTCAAACTGCAACCTCGAAACTAGGCAGTCTGAACCGGGTGATTCGGACGATCGGTTCGATTGATTTCGACGAAAGCAAACTGACAACCATCTCGGCCTACGTCGATGGTCGACTCGAAAAAATGTACGCCAATTATGCGGGTGTCCGAGTCAACAAAGGGGACGACTTGGCGTTGATCTACAGCCCTCAGCTCTATTCGGCCCAGACCGAATTTGTCACTAGCATCAACGGTGGATCGATCGGACGGTTTGCTGCCAGTGAGACGAATCTGAACGAAATGGCGAGAGAGAATCTCACGGAACTCGGAATGTCCGAGACCCAAATTGAACAGCTTCGCAAGAGCCGAAAGCCGCAATCGCGGATCCGTATCAAGTCGCCTCAGTCCGGTACCGTGATCGAAAAATCGGCGGTCGAGGGTGACTATGTCAAAACGGGACAAACGATTTATCGCATCGCGGATTTATCGTCGGTGTGGTTGATGTTGGATCTGTTTCCAGATGATGCGTCGGTGGTTCGGTTTGGACAACAAGTCGAAGCCGAGATTCAATCACGGCCGGGCGAAGTGTTTACGGGGCGAGTGGCCTTTATCGATCCGATCGTCAACCCGCGGTCTCGGACCGTTCGCGTACGGGTCGAGATCTTGAACTTTGACGGAAAACTGCGACCGGGCGATTACGCAACCGCGCGAATCACCGTTCCCACCGTCGCCACAGACCTCGTTTATGATCCCGCATTGGCAGGCAAATACATCAGCCCGATGCATCCGCAAGTGATCCGGGATGAATCGGGCGAGTGTCCGCTGTGTGGGATGGACTTGGTGCCAACATCGACACTGGGGTTCTCGCCAACACCGCTGCCGCAGCAAAAAGTGGTGACGGTGCCTCGCGATGCCGTGTTGTTGGCTGGCAGCAACAGCGTGCTGTACGTGGAAACGGAACCAGGCCGTTTTGAAATTCGGCGAGTCACGCTCGGTGCGATGAATCGGGACGAGGCGGTGATTGTCGAAGGGTTGGCGGCGGGCGAAACCGTGGCGACGAACGGGAATTTCTTGATCGATTCGCAGATGCAGCTCGCGGGAAATCCATCGCTGATGGACCCCAGTCGGGCGCCTCGTTTTGCTCCAGGCCCGATGCCGTTGCCGAAGACAACACCGGTGATATTGGCCGATGAAAGCGGGAAACGGTTTGACCAGGCCTATCAAGCCTACTTTGAGATCCAGCGTGCCTTGGCCGCCGACATGACGCCATCGCCCGTAGCGCTGAACGCATTGCTAGAGAACTTGTCGCAATTGGAATTGTCGGGCGATGTTCCCGACCGCGTGCAGAAAGAATTGGCAGCGGCACGACGCAGCGCCGGACGCATGGATGGATCGATCGAGACCGCGCGGGAAGCGTTCCGAGGGGTCAGCCACGCGATGCTGCGTGCCGCAGCGGCCGCGCGTGGCCCGCAAACCGCCACCACGCTGACGCATTACTACTGTCCGATGGTGCCGGGCGGCGGAGGCGATTGGATGCAGCCAGGCGGCGAGTTGGTCAATCCCTACTGGGGCAGCGAGATGTTGCACTGCGGCGAGGTAGTGGAGGAGTGAGGAGACAGGGAGACAGGGAGACACGGAGACACGGAGACACGGAGACACGGAGAGTGGGAGAGTGGGAGAGTGGTTGAAAACTTAGAAACAGGAGATCGAAATGAGTGATCGTATTTATAGCCATCGCGATTTGATTGTGTATCAAAAGTCGTTCGCAGCAGGGCGGCGTATTTTTGAATTGTCGCAATCGTTTCCGCGTGAGGAAATGTATTCACTCACCGATCAATTGAGGCGATCTGCACGAAGCGTCAGTGCAAACATCGCGGAAGCATGGCGGAAACGACGCTACGAGAATCACTTCTGTAGCACGCTCAACATTTCAGAGGCCGAAGCGGCTGAAACGCAGGTGTGGCTCGAGTACGCCGCGGTCCATGGCTATCTCGATCAAAAAACTGCCGACGATGCGACCGAGTTCTATGAGGAAATCTTGAGGATGATCGTTGCAATGATCGTTGCGCCGGACAAATGGTGCATTGCCAAGGCAGACAAGCAGCGTGGCAGAAAAATTGACAAGGAGAGAGGGAAACGAGGCGTGAAGGAGGAGGAAGCAGTGTATTTGAGTGACGAATTTCCTCTGATCGACCAATCCGACCTGCTCTCCCTCTCTCCCCCTCCCCGTGTCTCCCCCTCTGAGACGCCGGAGGCGGAAAATGCTTAACCTGCTCATTCGCTTCTGTGTTCGTGAACCTTGGCTTGTCGTCTTGATGACGATCGGCTTGTCGGTTGGCGGTTGGTTTGCTTACCAAGCCGTTCCGATCGATGCGATCCCGAACGTGGGCGAGAACCAAGTGATCGTGTTGACACCGTGGCCCGGGCGGTCACCCAAAGACATCGAAGATCAAGTCACGTATCCGCTCAGCGTCTCTCTGCTGGCCGTACCAGGTGCCGAATCGGTGCGTGGCAAAAGCATGTTCGGATACAGCTTTGTGCAAGTCACGTTCAAAGACGAGATCGACTTCTACTGGGCTCGCAGTCGTGTTGCCGAACAACTCGGCAGCGCCGCTTCGCAATTGCCAGACGGTGTGGTTCCACAACTTGGACCGGATGCCACCGGGCTTGGACAGATCTACTACTACGTCCTCCGGCCGCCTGCCGACGGGATGAGTTTGGCGGAGCTTCGCAGTCTGCAAGACTTCGTTGTCAAATTTGAATTGCAAGCGGTCGAAGGGGTCAGCGAGGTTGCTTCGATCGGCGGTTACGTTCGCCAGTACCAGATCGAAGTGGATCCCGACAAACTTCGTTTCCACAACGTCACGTTGGACGCCGTTGCGATGGCGATCAAAGGATCGAACTTGGACGTTGGTGCGAAAACGGTCGAGACCACGGGGATGGAATTCATCGTGCGTGGCAAAGGATTCTTGGGCAGCGATGGCGACAAAAACCAAGCCGTCATCGATTTGGAACAGACCGTGATTCTGCAGCGAGACGGCGTGCCAGTCCACTTGCGTGACGTTGCACGCGTCCAACTGGGGCCTGATTTCCGCCGCGGTGCCCTGGACTACAACGGTGCCGAAGCGGTCGGTGGCGTTGTGGTGATGCGGTATGGCGAGAATCCACGCGCGGTGCTGGATCGCATCAAAGACAAAATAGCGACGATCCAGCCGGCACTGGGTGGAGTCACGATCCAGGGCGTCTATGACCGCAGCAACCTGATCGACGAGACGATGGCCACGCTCACGCATGCACTTCGCGACGAGATTCTGATCACCGCCGTCATCATTCTGCTGTTCCTATTGCACGTTCGTAGCAGTTTTGTGGTGGCGATCAGTTTGCCTGCAGCGGTGTTGATGTCGTTTATCGCGATGCACGTCGTGGGGGTCGAAGCCAATATCATGTCGCTCGCCGGGATCGCGATCGCGATCGGAACGATGGTCGATATGGGAATCATCGTCTCCGAGAATATTTATCAGCATTTGGCGGAATGGGAAAAACTCAGTGAGGAGAAGGGAGTGAGGAGTGAGGAGAGGGAACATCAAGTCTCCTCACTGACCTCTCCTCACTCCTCACTTTCTTCCCGCGCAGCGGTCATCTACACGGCGACGATCGAGGTTGCTCCGGCGGTGGTGACGGCGGTGGCGACGACGATCGTCAGCTTTCTGCCAGTCTTCTTTTTGACCGGACGCGACTACAAGCTTTTCTCGCCATTGGCGTATACCAAAACGTTTGCGATCGCGGCCGCGATGATCACCGCGGTGACGATTGTCCCCGCACTCAGTCGCTTGCTGCTTCGCAGTGCCAATTATCAAAAGCGAACCGCGTTAGCTGCCGGGATCGCCTTGGCGGTCCTGCTATCGACGGCGGCTCACTTCCTGTGGGGGAATCGCATTGCCGAGTGGTTGGCAATGCCGCTCTGGACCGTCTCTGCCGCGACCGCCGTGTTGGGCTTCGTACTGGGGTGGCAATTGTTGCGTGAACGGATTCGTCCCATCGAAGAGATTCCGTCGAGCCGATTTGTACGCTGGATCTATGCCGCCCGCCTGCGTTACGCGCTGAACAACAAAGTGGTCGCATTGTCGTTCCCTGCGGTCTTGTTGGTGTTGGGCGTTGGCGCCTACATCGGCATGCCCACGGTCATGCGGCCGGTCGAACGCGTCGCCAGTTGGTTCGGGGCGGATCTGAATGAGTTTCCTGGCTACGTCGACGCAAAGCACATCTTCACGGGACTTCGCAGCGATGATTGGATTGCACTGGACGAAGGCAGTTGGTTCTACATGCCGACGTTGTATCCGGCAGCCAGTTTTTCGCAGGCGATGCAGGTGTTGCAGACGCAGGACGTTCTGATCGGCCAGATCCCCGAGGTCAAAGATGTACTGGGCAAGATCGGACGCGTTGAATCGGCACTCGATCCTGCACCCGCCGCGATGGTGGAAACCTATGTGATGTTGAAACCCGAGAGCGAGTGGCGTGAGGGCGTGACGGCGCGTGACGTATGGGATGAAATCAATCGCGTCGCCACCTTGCCTGGAGTGACGCCGGCATCGGCGCTGCAACCGATCGAAGGCCGAGTGGTGATGCTGCAAAGCGGGATCAAGGCGCCGATGGCGATCCGCGTCTATGGCGATGATTTACAAACGCTCGCTGACGCGGCGCTCGCAGTGGCTGCCACGCTAAAACAATCACCCTACATCAACGCAGGAACGGTCAACCCCGACATCGTGTTGGGAAAACCGTATGTCGAATTCTCTGTCAATCGCGAAGCCGCGTCGCGGTATGGGATGAGTGCCGCGAAGGTCAACGAAGTCATCGAAACCGCGCTGGGCGGCATGAATTTGATCAAAACGGTCGAAGGCCGCGAGCGTTATCCGGTCCGTCTGCGGTATGACCGTGATTTGCGAGAACATATCGATCAACTCAGTCGATTACCGGTCGTTACCGACAGCGGTGCAGTGGTTCCGCTCGAGGAATTAGCGACACTGGATACCACGTGGGGGCCGGGTGCGATCAATAGTGAAAACGCTCGCTTGGTGGCCCACGTCGCGTTCATGACCAACGGCGCGGCGGGTGATTTGGAATCGGTATCGGCGATCGAAAAGCAACTATTCCAAGCCCAAACACTGCCCTCGAAACATCCGAACCATTTGTCGCTTCCGCCTGGCTATTCGCTCGAGGCGGTCGGCAGTTTTCGTAATCAAATCGAAGCGAACCAGCGTCTGATGTGGATCATCCCGCTGGTGATTCTGATCAACCTGCTGTTGATTTACATCGAGTTCCGCAACCTGCCGATCTCGATGGCAGTCTTCTCTGGGATTCCTGTCGCGTTCGCTGGCGGGATGGTCTTGGTTGGATGGATGCAAGTCGAATTGAATACCGCGGTTTGGGTCGGGTTCATCGCGCTGTTTGGTTTGGCGGTGGACGATGGCGTCGTGATGGCGACCTACATTCATCAACTGCTAAAGAAACGCGAAATCAAATCGGTCCAGGACATCCGTAACACCGTTTACGAAGCCGGTTTGAAACGGATTCGGCCTTGCATGATGACCACCGTCACCACGTTGGCGGCGCTCATTCCCGTACTGATCGCGACCGGCCGCGGAGCCGATGTTGCTCGTGCGATGGCGATCCCCGTGTTCGGTGGGATGTTAGCAGAACCATTTACCTCGTTCATCGTGCCGACGCTGTACAGCGGCTATCTGGAATTGAAGATGCGATTGGGTTTTGCAGACCCATTATGGCACGGCAGCGACGAGAACGATTTCGCCTCCATTGATCAGTCGAAAGCGTTCGAGAGGAGTGATGCTTTATGAATGAAATCACTTGTATCTACTTCAGAAAAAAACACCTTCTTCGTGAAGGATTCTCGTGATCACGCATCCAATCGGTGACGGACACCATTGGAATGGAAACCCTGTCGAAAGATTCCCCCCATTTAAAGAGAGAGAACAAGGATGAAACGCGATTTGAATTTAGCACTGACCCTCGTTGCCGTTGCCTTTGCGACGGCTGCATTGCCGGTCAGCGCTCAAAACCATGCCGCTCATGAGCATGCTGTCCATGGCTCATCCGCTGTGACGACCGCCGAGCACCCAGTCCAAGGGCCTCACGGAGGGTCGCTGCGACAAATGGGTGAGATTCAACTCGAGACGGTGGTCTCGCAGGGTGGCATCCAAATGTTCGTGTACGACCGATCCGGATCGGCGGTTGCGGTGGAGCAAGGCCGAGGGGCGGCGTCGCTACGTGTCGAAGGAAACGCAAAACGCTATCGCTACGATCTGCTTCCCGATGGCAAAGGCGGTTTGTCGGCGGCAGTCAACTTGTCAGCGATCGCAGGACGACAAATCGAGATCGATGTTCAATTGGTGGG
>NZ_JBFHFD010000289.1:0-10127 GCF_041583735.1 Novipirellula sp. | reverse complement strand
GTTACCACTGCGATATTCTGTCATGCTGCTTTTACCGCTCTTGCTGCTGTGGGCCCGTACGCCAATGTATTTTTCGCGATACCTGATGGCATGCCTGATCCCGACCACAACGCTGATCGCGGTATTGACTCCGTTATTCGTCGTGACACTCGATGGCAGTGTTTCGGCGGCCGACCGGTTCGGCGACGATTCGCAACAAAACGTAACAGGTCAAAATCGCAGTGACTTTGCTGGCGTCGGTCCTCTCGCTGAGAGTGCAACGCGCGACAACGATTCTCGTAATCCCAAACTGACGCACCACAATTCGCTGCGTCATCAATTGCGCGAAGGCTCGGTGATTCCTCAGATCACAGGCCAAATCTCGATGTCCGGCCGCCGCTGGCTCTTCACCCCCAGCGACGAAAATGTTCCCCAAACTCATTCGCCCGATAACCGGCTGCGAGAATCGGAAACCCACATCCGTGAATCGGTTGAAAACGGATCCCATTCGCGTGTGTTTACCACTTCGATCGAAACGTATGAACGCGAATCGACGCCCGCCCGCTCCCCGTCGCAGTACAAGTCACTCGAAATCGTTGAAAACCTAGTCTTGCAGCGGGTCGTCAATGCAATTCGCGCCGATGCAAACGATAGCCAGTGGACGATCACCGCGCGCGTTACCGAGTTTTTTGACGAGAATCGGCTGATTCTGATCACCGCCCAGCGATCGGCCCAGTAGCGATTGACCCAGTAGCGATCGGCCTGAAAAAGGAGATCGTCTCGCGACGCGCCAAGGATTTCTCCTCGGCATGACTTAACATTTCCGCTGGCAGCGGATTAACGGGCGTCCTGCAGTCCGACCACGATCACCAGTCCGATGAACGCCATAACGGCAAGGGCGGCGAGTCCAAGCAGTGTCCCTCCGATTATCCACACCATCTTTCCGGTGTCCGTTCCTCGTTTGGGTGAGACCGAGACCAAGGCATTGGTCAAAAACTGAGCCGCGATCGAACCGTACAGCAGCGGTGTGAAAAACAGGCCCGCGATATCTCGCAGCCCTCGGCTGACATTTCCTTCGATGAAATAGCTGCCAAACGAACTCGCGACGACCACAACGGCCAAGAATCCCAACGCGATCGTCGTCAGCGATAATGTCGCTCGCGGCCACCCCTCTTGGCAACTATAAATTCGTCCCAGCGGCGGGATCAACAGCATGCATGCCAACGCACATCCCAACAACGGCGACGATCCGGTGACAAAGTAGCCGGCTACCAACACAATGCCGCTGAGCACGCAGACACCCACCCAAGTCGAACTGCGGATCTGGTGTTCGGATAACGCCAAACGACCAAACTTGCTCGTCCGTAGAACAAGATTAAACAGCGGGCTGGCGACCCACGTCATCAAGGCAAACGCGATGTAGGCAATCAACAGTGGTTGCAGCCACGGAGACCACTCGGGATGGTCGTCGGCGAAACCGGACAACAAACGGAACCCGATATAGGCACCGATGATCACGCCCCACTGCGCTTTTTGTTGCAGTTTCTGCATCCACAGAAACCAATTCAACATGATCCGGTAGATAAAATAACGAGACTTCATCGCCTCGATGATCCCAGCGCGAGCCCAATCCATTTCCGGGTTTAGCCGCAGCGCCTCACGAAAGTGTTCCATCGCCTTCTCGGGCTGGTTCTGCTCGAGCAGCGTCCATCCCATGTTGGCATGTGCGTACTCGTCCTCGGGAGCCCGCTTCAACGCCGCGCCGATCGCTTCCTCTGCTTCGATCTTCCGCCCCAATTTGACCAGTGCCATCGCCCGCAGATTGGTGCACCCCACGGACTCGGCGTCCAGCGATAGCCCCAGTTCGGCCGCTTCGAGCGTTTCTTTCCAACGATGTTGGTTGAACTGGATCTCCGCAAGTTTCGCAAAATAGTCGGGGTTGTACGGATCCAGCCCCACTGCGGTTTCGATGGCGGCTTGGGCAGCCGCGTATTGGTTGCGATTGGCCAGTACGATCGACTGAGCGTAAAAGACAAACGGTTGGTCCGGCGCCAAATGGATCGCCAACTCGGACTCCGATTGCGCATCGGCGTACTGTTTCGTTTCCGAGAAACAGATCGCCAGTACGGCGTGTCCCATCGCGTTGTCGGGATCCACCGCTAACAGTTGACGCAATTCGTCAATCGCCATCTCATGACGAGATTGCCCCAGCAACATTAACGCGCGTTGTAGATGTGCGTTCATAGATTCAAGTACTTTAACACGTCGTCGTAAATGCCGCCCTGGTTCGAATAGATCGCATAATTGCGCGCGGTGGAAAACCATTCTCGCGTGGTCGGACGCAGCGTTTTCGCCGCAGCGATCATATCCCGGGTAATCAGCGGTTTGGGGATGCCTTCTTTTAGCGCCAATCGCAGCTTCTCTTCGATTGCTTGATCAACCACCGCTTTCATATCGGCCCCCGAAAACTCGGGTGTTTTCTTCGCAACTTGAGCAAAATCGATCGCATCCTGAGGTTTGCCCTTCAAATGAATCCGCAGCACCGAAGCGCGAGCTTCGAGATCCGGCGGCGGCACAAACAACACACGGTCAAATCGCCCGGGACGCCGGAACGCAGGGTCAACGTGCCACGGCGCATTGGTGGCTGCTAACACCAGCACGCCATCATTGGATTTTTCGACACCATCCATCTCCGAGAGAAACTGGTTGATCACATGTCGTCCCGCCCCGCTACTCATATCACTACGGCGGCCTCCGAGCGCGTCGACTTCGTCAAAAAACAAAACGCACGGTTTGTTGTAGCGGGCCTGCTCGAAGATTTGGGCGAGATTTCGCTCGCTTTGGCCGGTCCACATGTCGAGCACATCGCTGATGCCGACCGAGATAAATCCCGCGCCTAGTTCGCCCGCCGTAGCGCGAGCCAAGTAGGTCTTGCCGCAACCGGGCGGACCGTACATCAAAATGCCGCCGCCAATCTTTTTGCCATACGCCTCGTACATCTGGGGGTGTTGCAGCGGATACAAAATCTTCAGCCGAATCTCTTCCTTTAACTTATCCATCCCGCCAACATCCTCGAATTTAATCTTCGGACGTTCGACTTCCGAGACAAAGCTTTCGATCTCGGGCTGAGTCGACTCGCGGCTGCGGCCTTCGACAACGTCGCCATCTTGGTAGGCTTCGCCCACCCCTAGTTGGTCACCGAGAATCGGATCGGCGGACGCCGGGTCTCGCTCAAGTGCCTCTTTGTACTGGATCACTGCGTCACGCACTTTGCCTTCGCCCAACAACAATTTGGCAAACACGACGAACGCTTTCGCCGGCGCTGCGGCAGAACGGCACAAATCCTCTAGGATCACCATCGCCTTGCTTTGTTCGTCGAGCGAAAGGTAGGCGGACGCCAGCCCAAATTTCACCTCGGCATTCTCCGGCGAAAGCGAAAGCGCGCTCCGGTACTCCGTAACCGCCTCGTCAAAGCGACCGTAGTTGGACAGCGTCTGAGCAAGGTGAATTCGGAGCGGAAGATTGTCGGGCGAAACCTTTAAGGCCTCGCGCAATCCACGGATGGCATCGTCTTCGGGCGACATGTACGAATCTTGGCGGGAGGATAGGGCGGAAAGTCGTCCCAAGATTGTACGAGGTGTGAGAAGGGGTTCCTAGTCGAGCACCGCTGTCGAGATACAAGTTTTTGCCTACATGTCGCGGGCCAAGATTCGGAAGCAGTGGACATCGTGAGCCAGCGACGATAGCCCAATGCCATCCACTTTAGTAGCGGCACGGCGCAAGCCGTCCGCTAGCAGCGTGACAAAACGTTCGCATTTGACCGGGCGGCTTGCGCCGCACCGCTACAAAAACCACCTGGTTGGTGCGAAAGTAGATGGCACCGAGCGCTAGCCAGCGAGCCTCGGCCCCGCATTTTGAAGTTGCGCTATTTGCTGTCGCGGAGCGACTTACTTCGATAGCCTTGGACTTTAGTCCGAGGGATTTTCGCCAATATCAATCGAGTCCCAGCGGGACGTTTTGTGACTTGATCGTTCGCCACAGAACGTCGCTCCGCGATCGGGTGCCAATTTCAGAACCGATAACCTTGGACACAAGTCCAAGGCTATCCCGTAAAGTGCCTCCGGCACAAAAACAGCAACTTCAAAAGCCCCGCATCGAGATCAACATCACCTCTCAGCATCCGGCTCTACCACCGTTGCTGCTAAAACCGGTTCCTCATTACTAACCTTGCTGAATTGTTTCCAGCCCCATGCCAGCCAACGCAATAGTGCTGCCGCTAGCCACAGCGCCCACACCAGCATAAAGAGGCGATAA
The DNA here is from genome assembly GCF_041583735.1 of Novipirellula sp. Classification (NCBI taxonomy): domain Bacteria; kingdom Pseudomonadati; phylum Planctomycetota; class Planctomycetia; order Pirellulales; family Pirellulaceae; genus Novipirellula; species Novipirellula sp. The sequence goes on along the minus strand of NZ_JBFHFD010000289.1, from coordinate 5,834 downwards.
AACCACACCGAAATCGAAATCACGCTCGTGACCGGCAACTGCGTCCCGCTGTGCGGAGTGAACCAAATCAGTTTCGTTCGCCAAGAGTTGTTGCCGGCGATAAACATGTCGGGGTTTCCCAGCAAGCCTTCCCCTACCACGATGAACAAAACCAACAGCGAGATTAGCGTTAGGAAGACGATCACTGCCTGTAGTAAGTACCCCTTCCATTGGTATCGACCGGCATTCGGGTGCTCGCCACGGTATGCCAACATGAACAACCACCCCACGACGAACATGGATGCAAAAAGCGGCACCTGCGTTAATCCGATCGAAAGCAGCACCCATTCGTAGCGTCGCAGCGGTGATATCGGAATGCTACCCAACACCAGCGCCACGATGATGGCGACGGCCAGGATCGTCCAAAAACGGACTGCCGGACCTCGCAGCGGTCCGTCGGCCCACAAAATCCAGCGATTTGCTGGCATATCCAGCTGCGTCGTCAGATTTGACGCGTCGGCGGGCAAGGTCACTGCGGGTGAATGAACGACGGTTGCGATCGTTTCAGAGCTGGTCCATTGGACTTTGACTGCTTGACGCCCTGGTCGCGCCGGCACGATCAAGTCGTTACCGCGGCGCTGGACGGGGATCGCTTGCTTGTCGAGGGTGAGCGACGTGATCTCAATCTCTGGATCTAGCGTGATGGCGAAATCGTTCGCCAAACTGCACTCCAGATCCACGTCCAGCGTACTGGTTCGCCGCCGATCCCCCAACGAAGTCGCCAAATTCACTCGCTGGACCGTGACCGTGTCGCCTACCACCGCAATCGGGCGGCTGAACATGATCGTGACCGTTTCCCCAGGCCACGGTTGCCATACCGGGATCAATGCCTGTTCATCCTCCTCGAAAACCGGAGTCAGCCCCGCGAGCGAAACGTTCCAGATCGGTGAAGTAACAAGTTGCCAACGTTCGACCCAGCGATCGGTTTCCGCAGCGGATAAGTTCACCTCGGTCCGCCGCTCTAATTCGCTTTCCCATGCAAACGTTTGCTGGTTCGCTGCCATCTGCACCGCGACCGTATCATCTTTGACTTCCCTGCCCGACGTCAACACTTGCTCGCCTTGCAAAAGGGGCACCTGAATCGAAATTGCTTTCCCCGTCGACGACAGCCGCGTTACGGTGGTACGGACCTTCCAGACCAAACCGATTTCCAGCCGCCGGTCGACCAAGACAACAGGATTAAACTCGGTGCGATCGTATGCGGCTTCGTCTTCACTGACCTCTTGCTCTTTGACAAAGAACACCTGCCCAGCGGGCACACCATTGCGATCCACCCCCGTCACGTTCCATCCGCCAGCATCAATCGTCACGCGCCGCGGTTTTAGCAAAAAACTCCATTCCCATTCGGTCGTGTCGGCGACACGGCCGGTGACCGTGATTTCATGAATGCCTTTGTTGACGGCGATCCACAGATAGCCATCGCGGCGAGCCACCGGCACCGGATCATCACTATCCATCGTGACGGACAAGGGTGACCAAGCCGGCATGCGTCCAGGTAATGGAACTGCAACATCGGCTGCGGCATGCACGGTCACCTTCATCGTCAACATGTTGTCCACGATGCTCAGCTCCGCCGCCGGTATCTCTGCGGCATTGGGGAACGCGTCGGATGTTTCAAGCAATCGGTCTCGCAAAGTGTTGAGCATCTCCGGCGACGGGATGCTGCGAAGTTCGATGTTCAGTTGCGAGGATTCGGTGGAAGTGATGTCTGCGTCCCCGCGATTGGCAGCGTCCTCTTGAGCCATTGCCGTGACGGGTAGCAACATCAATGCAATCGCGGCGGTGGTTGCCGCAGTGCGTGACGCTGCTCGCGACCATGGCCAACGTCTTCCTCGATCTCGCAGTCGTCCTCGATCACGCAGCAAGATCATCCCCAGCAGGATCAGCAAAAGGACGCGAATGCAGGTGATAAAGCGATTCAATGTCAACGAGACCAGCAGCGGACGAATATTTTGATCCGCCCCCACGGGACCATTCCACATGCAAACGACGTTGTTCCAGTTCCACTGCGGCTGAGCGGGACCGGTTTGGATGACGGCTTGAGGGTCGTAGTTCAAATTGGTGTAGCGATCGATCGCTTCGCCAAGTTGCTTCGCGGCGGATTCACGTCCACTCCGCGTTCCCAACGACATCGCCGGTGCGTCAATATCAAACGAAACAGCTTCGTCGGTCATCACGCTCCCCGCCCGATGTTGGGCCCCAATACCACTCCACACAAACAGCCCGCGGCTGCCGTAGGACATTCCCTGCGGTTCGAGTTGAGGATAGATCACGTTCTGAATCTGCAGGGCGATGAATGGCACGACGCAGAGCAGCAGCACGGCTAATGTGACGTACTTCCATGCGGTGATCCATTGCTTAATTTTTCCGTCACTCACCACTCGCAACAGAGCGATCGGCATCAACAACAATAACCACGTGATTCGCGGCGAACCGGGTTCGTGATACGACAACCCAAACGCGAACAACGCGACAATCCCGCCGACAAATCCGAACAATTTGAAAACCGCCAACGAGAATACCAACAGTAGAAACAAATCAAGCAGCGACCATGCCGTTAACCAGTCGCCGCGGACTTGATCCGTTCCAAACACCGCAAACACTCGCCAACCCGGCGGAGTCGTAATGGTCATTTCCAACGACTCGGCGTCCGCTTGCCATCCGGTTGCCGAGACCGCGTCACTCATCGGAACACGTCCAATTGCATCCATTTGCAAATTTCGGCTGCGAATCTCGGTGCCACTCGTTCCAGAGACCGGATTCACGGTGATCAGCTGAGCTTCACCTCCGACACGCACTGCCCCTAATTCATGATCCTCCGCGACATCGAGTCGCCATATTTGCTGCATCTGCCCTTTTAATTGGTCGTGATACGTCAACATCTCGCCGTCTTCGTCGAGCCACAGTCGGCGGGTGATGTTTAGCCCCGAGCGAGCTTTCTCCCCCATGCCTCGCATCTTTTCCACCAATTGAAATGGTTTGCTGACATCCCACTGGTAAACCGGAATATTCCGCCACTCGTTGGGATAGGTGGTTTGCGTCACATCGACCATCGGCAGGTCTTCGATCTGCGAAACACGAAAATCGGGATCGGTTTGCAGACCCACCAATTCCGTGGCTGCCAACGGTTGAGCGCCGGGGGCAAAGCGAATCTCGTCGACATCGTGGGTGCGAAAGGCATCAACGTTGATCGTCCATTTACCAGAGCGCACCTGCGCTTTGATCACCCCCTGTTCGTCAATGGCCACCGGAATCGGACTTTGAACGGTGGCTAATTGCCAGCCCTCGGGCAACACCGATCCAAGCAATTCTTCGCGGCTCTTTCCCGACACCGTCAACTCAATCTGCGTTCGCAACCACAGCGGTATTCCATCATCGATCTTTCGATACACTTTGACCGTCAAGAGGTCTTTGTCGGTGGGCTCGCTACGCGACCGTTTTAACCAAACTTCACCATTGGGGTCCCACGTCGGATTGACCACTTCGCTGCCATTAATCGACAGCGACACGATGCCGATCGCGGGAGGAATTTTGATTCGTTGTGGCATTTGATTCCACTGGAAATCGCCCGTCAATTTCCCTTGTCCCTTGCTCAGTTTGACCGACGGTGCACCGTTGTGCTGCACCACCACGATCGGTTCGCCATCCAGGCGGACGTTCGTGGGCCAGATCGTCGGGGTCCCCGGTAATGGCACCCAAGTTTCGTCGAATCGTTTGACTTCGAGTTCAAATGCCCCCCCGTCTTCCTCCGCAGTGAACTGCAGTGCCGATGGCCAAACACAGATCGCCTCTGCCGCGTTGCTATACAGTTTTGGACAGTCACGATTTTGAATGTCCCACGTTACCCAGTCCTGCCACGGTTTCAGAACCTCGGGGATCGGCGGCGATTGCGCCGACGCCACCGTGCAGAACATCAGCGTGCAAACGACAACAAATCGACTCCATAAACACCGATTCGAATGGAAAGAGCGATCAGGCATATCGAGCACGCACACGAAAGAAAGGGAGAGAGAGAATCAGAGGGCAGTTTTGCCTAAGCGGAACGACCGCTATTTGCAAAGTTACGTTCGATTAGAGCCCAAAACCGCTGCATTCTTCGCAAGAAAAAGGTTTTCGAGGTGCGAATGTAACGAAAGCCGGTGTTTTGCTCTCTCTAACACACCCTCTCTAGTAGCGGAACTTGTCAAAAGTTTCGTTCCACCCCACCGCATCGTCTAACGAAAGTTTAGACGGCTCGTTGATTTAGTGAGCCGCGGGCCGTAAGGCACCGGGTACCGCGTGGGACGCGGCCGCTGACGCGTCGCGGCTCAGCAGATCCCCCCAACCGACGAAAGTCTTGACGACTTCCGCTACGCTCGAGGGGGCGATTCTATCCGACCGACTTGCTCAGCCGTTCAGCCAGTTTCCGCAACGTTTGACTGGCGTCGTTTTCTTTCAGTTTTGCTTGAATCAGGTGCGGCGAATCATTCTCGTTCCATGCTCGCTCCAATGCCTGAATGTACTCGGACTTGGTCTGCACTAAATGGCTCACTCCACCTCCATAGACTTGCATCAAGTCGCCATAATTCCACTTGGCGATCTCGTTGTATTTCCATTCGCCTTCGTGCAGATAGCGTTCGGTTCCGTATCCGTGGTTGTCCAGCAAGATCACGATCGGATTGTGTCCGTGACGGATCAGTGTGCTCAATTCTTGGCCTGTCATTTGAAATGCACCATCGCCCACCAGCACGACGATTCGATGATCAGGTTTGGCCGTTGCGGCGCCGAGCGCTGCCGGGATACTGAACCCCATTGACGCGTAGTAGGCCGGGCTCAAAAACTCACTCTGCTCGTGAATCGTCAATTCCGTTGCTGCAAACAACGAATCGCCAACATCCGCGATCACGATCGTGTCCGCGTCGAGTCGCTTGTTCAGCTCGCGAATCATCCAACTGGTCTGCAGCAAATCGGTCCCCGCTTCGTCCGCCGATTCGGTGTTTCGCGGCGGGATCAAGTTGGATGTATTTCGCTCCGTAGTCTGGGGCCTCGCGTCCATCAATCCCGTCAAGAACGACTTCAAATCGACGTCGTGGTAATGATGATGCGAAATACGCAGCGTTTCACTCGTCACCAAGATGCAGCGTCCTGGATCCAATTTCGCTGAAAACACGCCCAAGTTGATATCGGTCAAGAACGTGCCCAGCAACAACACGCAATCGCTTTCCTCAACAAACCGCGTCACCTGCGGATCGCCAATCGCCCCCTCGTACAAACCGATGAACAAAGGGTGCCGCTCGCTCACCACGCTTTTGCCTAGCATGGTGGTCGCAATTGGAATGTTCGCCGATTCGGCCAACTGGATCAGTTGTTCTTGCAATCGGAATCGATGCATTTCGACTCCCGCCAAGATGACGGGGTTCTTTGCACTCGAAAGACGCCGCACCGTTTCTTGGATCGCTTCGTTGGTCGCCTCTTCGCTGTTGCTAAACGACACGCCGGTGTAACCATGAGTGACCGGAGGCACCACGTGAACCATGTCGCGAGGCACGTCGATATAGACCGGGCGTTTATAGCGATCACAGGCATCAAGGACGCGGTCGATCTCTGAAAACGCGGTCAATGAATCCGAAAGCTCAGTTCCCGCGATCGTGAATTTTTCGAACACGTCAATCTGCGTGCGGAAATTGCGAACCATGTGATGCAGTAACGCTCCGGTGCTGCGTTCTTTGATCCCCGGTGATCCCGAGATCACAACCACCGGCGACTTTTCCGCGTAGGCGCCCGCGATCGAATTACAGACACTCAGTCCTCCCACG
>NZ_JBFHFD010000288.1:0-10196 GCF_041583735.1 Novipirellula sp. | reverse complement strand
TTCAGCGCCAACGTTCTGCCGCCACTGATGACCTGTAAGCACCCAAATTTTCGGCCCGTCGATGTCAAGATCGGCCCCGACGGAGCGATCTATGTCGCCGATTGGTACAACTCGATCATTAATCATGCCAGCCATGATTTTCGCGATCCGCGTCGCGATCATGAGCACGGTCGCATCTGGCGAATCACGCACAAGGATCGACCGCTCGTCAAGAAACCCAAGTTCGATGGAACCACCACTGAGCAACTTGTCGATCATTTAAAGAGTCCCGAAACATGGGTACGCCATCAAGCGAAAAAAGAAATCAGCGAACGGGATCCCGACGAGGTCCTCGCGGTTCTGCAAATGTGGGTGGACCAACTCGACACCGAGTCCCCCGACTATGAACTTCATCTCGTGGAAGCGATGTGGGCGTGTCAAAATGTTGAACGTCCGAGCGAGAAGATTCTAACCAAGGTACTTGCTGCGTCAGACGGTCACGCGCGTTCCGCGGGGGCGCGGGTGATTCGCTACTGGCACGATGCGCTGTCCGATCCGATTGCGATGATTGCCAAGGCGGCTGCCGATCCCTTCCCACGAACACGCATGGAGGCGGTTCTGTCGGCGGGATTCATTCCTCAAGCCGATGCGTTTGCGGCGGCGCTGAATGTGGTCGATCATCCCGGCGACCCTTTCCTCGACTTGGCATTGCCCCAAACGACGAAGGCCCTCGAACCGTATTGGCGTCCAGCGATGGAGGCAGGAACGCTTCGTTTCGCCAAAGCATCCCACAAGGCGGCTGCGGAACGAGCTGCGGGAATTGGTTTTGCTGAACGGATTGATCACTTTCTCAAACAGCAAGACCCCAGTGAGAAAGAGATCAGCGAATTTCGCGACCAGTTTATCGCGATGGGCACCACCGATGATCTTTTGCGAATCGTCGCCTCGTTGACCAGCGGAAAGGATTCACGATCGGATGATGCACAAATCGCGCTGCTTGAGTCGCTCAAGTCGATGGCAAATTCGCGTTCCTCGGGTGTGCTTCGTCGGCGTTTGCGTTCGTTAACGCGATTACTTGACGATGACAACGCGACCGTTGCCTCGCTTGCCGCAGAGAATCTTGCCGCTTGGAAAGCCAACAAGGTCACAGAGCCACTGTTGGATGTTGTCCAAGACGAAAGTCGTCCTGCTGCCGTACGTCGGTCTGCCGCGGTCGCGTCGGCCAAGCTTGGTGGCGGCAAAGAACTGCAAATCCTTACGAAGCTCGCAGAACATCGTGATCCAGAGACTCGCTACTGCGCACTGGTTGGCATCGTCGCCACCAACATTCAGCAGGGGACGAAGTTGGCTGTGGCGCTGTTCAGCCAAGCTCCAGGCGAAGCGGATCCTGTTCCGTTGGTTCAGGCAATCCTGAAGAATCGAAACGGAGCCAGCGTTCTCTCTGATGCGATGAAAGGTGTCGAGGTTCACCCGGCGGTGGCCGCTCGTATTGATCAGTTTCATCGGTCGACGGGGTCGCTACCTGAGAATCTGGCGAAACAGTTTCGCCCCTCGCAAGATTCCGAGTCGCTCAACTTGCAATTGTTGGCCGAAGATCTAGCGCAACTGACCCATGATGTGGAAACGGATGGCGATGCGATTCGAGGTGAAGACATCTATCGACGCAAATCGCTGTCGTGCACGAGCTGTCACGGCATTGGTCCCGTCGGCCCCGTCATCGGTCCGAATTTGGTAGCGGTGGGTGCAGCGGCCAAGACCGACTATATCGTCGAATCAATTCTGCGACCCAACAAAGCGATTGCCGAACACTACGAAAACCGCATGTTTGTATTGGACGATGGAACGACTCAGACCGGCATCGTGACGTTCCAAAGTGATGACGAAGTCGTCGTGCGAGACGCGGCACAAGGTGGAAAAGAAATCCGTCTTGCTGCGGATGAAATCATTGCCGAGAAGGCGATGAATTCGGCCATGCCTGCGGGACTTGTCGATCAACTCGGCAGTCGTCAAGAGTTTCTTGATCTCGCAAAGTTTGTCGCAGCCTTGGGTCGACCAGGCCCCTTCGCCAATGATGAAAGTCCCGTGATTCGAAAGTGGCATCTAACCGCCACTTCCAACTTTGATGAACCGCCGGCCGCAGACACCTCTTGGGTCACAGCGTACAGCAAAGTCCGCGGTGAATTGCCTGCCGACGATTTGCCAAGCGGAGATCACGTGCTCGCTCGAGGCTATTTGAATGTATTGGTCCCTGGTGGGGTGCAATTCAAAATCAACGATTCTGTGGGACTCAAACTTTGGGTCGACGGAGAGGAGATCCTCGATCCAACCAAGACCCTCACACTGGCCAAGGGACGGCGAGCGGTAACGATTGGGATCGACCGAAGTCAACGCGGCGATAAGGGTTTAAAAGTCGAACCGATTGCGGCGCCGCAGTCGCCGGTGAAATTTCAAATCGAAGGTGGTTTTTGAGGAGACAGCTTTTTTCGGGGACAGGCACACTTATCGCCCACGCGTATCGCTAGCATTGCGTCGGCTCACGTGGTCAACGGTCTGAGGTCAACCTTTTGGAATCGTCGGAACAATAATCGACGGGTTTTCCTGTAGCGGAAGTCGTCAAGACTTTCGTTTTTCAGGCTGGTCGAAACTCTTGACGAATTCCGCTACGTCAGCAATGACTCCGACGATGCTTACCGGCTTCGCAACAGATTCGGGACGCAATTCGTTAGTCAGATGTCGCAAAAGTTGGTTTTTTCTCATCCAAAAGTAGATAGGATGAGTTTGTATTGCCGCTAATTCGATGGCGACTGCGTCGCTACGGAAGGACGAAACCATGAAAGCCTTGTCAAGTTCGCCACCAGCCCGCCGATCCTTCTTGAAGGCCGCAGGAATCACGATCGCGCTGCCGATGATGGAATCGGTCGCCACCCCGGCTGGAAAGAGCGACGGCGGCGATGCGATGCGAATGGTTTGCATCAGCCCGACGTTGGGCGTCTATCCCAAAGCGTTCTTTCCAAAATCGACAGGGGCGAATTTTGAACTGACCCCAACGCTCAAACCTCTGGAAAACTTGCGGGGCGATTTCACCGTTTGTTCCAACATGGATCATCCGGCGATCTTTTCCGGCCACGGTGGCATCTCGACGTTTCTTACCGGGATTCGCGGCGGCAACGTCGTTTCGATGGATCAGCTTGCGGCTGAATACGCAGGTTACCAGACGCGGTTTCCGTCCATGCACGTTGCCGTCGGCGGCGGAATGAATGCCTCGTGGACCTCCTCGGGCATCCGGGTCCGCGAACTAGGGGATCCTCGTGACATGTTCGACCAATTGTTTGTGCCCGATTCGGCTGCCGCGATCAAGGAGCGTGAGCTACGGATTCAGGAACAGGGCAGCATCTTGGATCTGGTTCGCGAACAAGCCAAACGATTCGCGCGTCGAACCAATCCGGCCGATCGGCAAAAGTTGGAAGAGTACCTGACGGCGATTCGTGATGCCGAAACAAAATTGCAAGGCATGCAACGTTGGGCAAACGTTCCCAAGCCAAAGGTGAACTACCAACCCGAGGGACATCCGCACTCAGGTCAGGATTACGAGTTCCTCGCACCGATGATGTTCGACTTGATCCTGTTGGCCATTCAATCGGACTCGAGCCGCGTGTTCACCGCTGGATTTGGCATGCACAATCGGATGATCGAACTCGATGGCGTTTCCACCGGTTATCACTCGCTGAGCCATCATGGCAATCGTCCCGACATCCTTCGACAATTGGGCATCATTGACAATTTTTATATTCAGCAAATGGCTCGGTTTGTCCAAAAGTTGAAAGATTCTCCGTTGGGTAATCGCGGTGATGGCACGTTGTTGGACAAAACGATGGTGTACTTTGGCAGCGGCATGGGCGACGCGGCTCGGCACAGCAATCGAGATCTGCCAGTCATCTTGGCCGGCGGTGGTTTCCGGCATCAAGGCCATGTCGACTGCAAGACTCCCGGCGGTGAATCGACGCCACTGAATAATCTTTACACCACGATGCTACAGACATTCGGTGTCGAGATTGAAAGTTTTAATGGTGCGACCGGAACGTTTAGCCTCTCCTAAAAATGATGTGCAGCAAACCCTCTCCCGATCACCGGACTCCTCTTGCACGCCACGCCACAAAACCGAGGTTGCAGCCTTCGATCTTGTGGTTGGCGTCGGCTCTTCTTCTGTTCCCAGCGACACGGATTGATGCGGATGACTTTTCAACCATCGAACCGATGATCCGCCAGCATTGTGTTCGATGTCACAATGCGGACGAGCAAGAGGGCGACGTACGGTTGGATCAACTGTCCAGCGTTGATGCCGAACTGCTGACCAAGGTCTATGAACAAATTGCCAGCGGGTTGATGCCGCCTGAGGATGAACCCCAACCTTCGGCCGCACAGCGCAGCGTGCTGGCGAAACAAGTGCTCGAACTTGCCAAACAATCGCCTAGCGAGAACGTGGGTGGGCTGCGGCGGCTCAACAAACGTGAGTATCAAAATACGGTTCGCGATTTGTTGGGACTGAATGATGGCAACTTTGACCCCAGTTCCTATATCTACGATGACAACGTGAACGAAGGCTTCGACACAAACGCATCGTCGTTGGTGATGTCCGACGAATCACTGTTTGAATACATGGAGGCCGCTCTGTGGCAAGCCTTGTTCACCATGGATGCCAAACAACCAGAGCCGAGGGTGTTCGAGGTTCCCATGCGTCAGCTCACCGGGGCGTCGCGAAGGTATGAAAACCAAGGCAAGGATTTTTATACGTTTCGAATCGGAGGTAACTCGAAAATCGTTGACGGCAAGGCAACGCGAAACTGCCAGGTACCGGGTCGCTACCGGATCACCGTCACCGCATCGACCGTCGACGAGGACCGATACCCTGTCAAATTTGTTCCCAAGAATGAACCGCCCAAGTTGGCGATTGGGGTGGTCTCGGCACGGCGAACCGGGGTCAATGAGCTCGGCAAGACAATCGAGACATTTCCGCTGATCTACGACAAAGAGCAGACATTTACGGTCGAAACCTGGATTGACCGAGATTTTTACCCTTACCTTCGTATGGCGAACGGAACCTCGAAACCGATCGTGCAGATTCGGGCAGCGCTGCGAAGAAGCAAGTTCAAAAAATCGGACTTTGCTGGTCCCTTTCGCGGTCCTGGCATTCGCGTTACCCAGTACAAGATCGAAGGCCCGTTCTATGAACAATGGCCGACCGAGTCGATGAAGACCACGTTGTTGTCGGACAAGATGCCCGATCTGACCAGCGCCACGGCGCGTGAATATCTGCTGGGGCGGTTCGCCATCCGAGCCTTTCGGCGACGCGTCACTCGAGAAGAAATTGGGCTCTGGTTCGATTATTTGAACCAGCAATACAAACAGTCTCGCGATTGGAATGATGCGGTCGTCAAGACGATGACCGCGATGATGGCATCGACCGATTTTCTGTACCTGTTCGAAGAACAAGGCAAACTGAGCGATTTCCCGCTGGCAAGTCGGCTTTCGTATTTTTTCTGGAGCACGATGCCGGACCAGGAATTGTTTAGTGTCGCCAATTCGGGCAAGCTGACCGAACCAGCAACCCTGAGGGCTCAGGTATTGCGGCTGATGCAAGACCCGCGAGCCGATCGGTTCTGCGAGAGTTTTGCCGATCAGTGGTTGGCACTGGATGAACTCGGAACGATGCCGCCTGATAACAAAACAAGGGAGTTTCGGATCTATGGCGAGAGCATGGAGCAGGCGATGCGTGAGGAAACGCGACTGTTCTTTCGCTATGTCTATGAACAGAATCGGAGCGTCGCCGACTTTATTGATTCAGACTATTCCTTCATCAACAACAAACTTGCCGAACTGTACGGATTGCCCAAACAAAGTGATGGCAAGTTTACGCTGACCCAACTTCCCGCGTCTTCAAAACGAGGCGGGCTTTTGACTCAGGGAAGCGTGTTGACGCTGACATCCAACGGGGTTGAAACGTCGCCCGTGGTTCGTGGGGTTTGGGTGCTCGATCACTTCTTGGGCACGCCTCCGCCACCACCGCCTGAGGAAGTGCCTGCAATCGTGCCCGATCTAATCGGCGCCACGACGGTCCGTCAGATGTTAGAAAAACATCGCAACGACAAAGCCTGTATGCAGTGCCACAAACGAATCGATCCACTCGGTTTCGCGTTAGAAGCGTACGACCCCATCGGACGCTATCGCACCAACTACACTAAACGGCAAAAGGTCAGCACCGACGGTACTTTTGGCGGCCAGGCGTTTCGTGACATCGATGGCTTGAAGAAAATCCTGGCCGCTGATCTGCGACCCTTTGCCCGCAATTTGATCATCCGTATCGCCGAATATGCCAAGGGCCGCGAACTGGTCGCCGCCGACTACCCCATCGTTGAATCGATCGTTCAGCAGACGCAGAGAAACAATTTCCAACTGAAAGAAATCGTTTACCGGATCGCGACTAGCGAATTGATGACGCAGCGCTGACCAAGTCCGCACCCCCCAATCGCCCGTTTTTCATCTTGAATCTCGAGATCGACCACGACGTCGCAAATTGACAGCAGTTTGTCGCAATACCTTATTGATTCGCCCTCGAGCCTCAAGCACAGTGGCCTGATTCGATTGTAGGCTTCCTTATTAGGCAGGGCATTCGCAGACAAACCGGCCTGAAACGCAACGACGGATGACGGCGGCGGTCAAACAGTCGTTTTACAATACAAACGCCTATTGATTCACATCGTCCGTCCCCCCCACCCACCGCACTGGCTTCGAAGCTCTTAACAGGATAGCACTTTGAATAAAACAATCACGACCATGGTCCTCTGCCTGATGGTGGTTTGGAACGGTACGGATGCGTCGGCAATTGAACCGAATTCGCCTACCAAACCGAACATTGTGTTCATCCTTTGCGATGACCTTGGTTATGGCGATGTGCAATGCTTGAATCCAGAGCATGGAAAGATCGCGACGCCCTCGGTCGACAAACTGGCTGCCGAAGGAATGATTTTCACCGACGCCCATTCTGGATCATCGGTCTGCACGCCAACACGTTATGGATTGATGACGGGGCGTTACAGTTGGCGAACGAAACTGCAACATGGCGTGGTTCAAGGGTTCTCGCCCAATCTGATCGCCGAAGATCGACCGACGGTGGCCAGCTTTTTGAAGTCACAGGGATACCACACCGGCATCATTGGCAAGTGGCATTTGAACTTTCAATATGTCAATCCCGACACCGGCACCGAACTCAACAAGAAAACAGTAAAGAAGGGTTTGGCGCCGGTCGGCAGCAAGATCCCAGACGGTCCGATCCATCGCGGATTTGACTACTTTCATGGATTCCATCACGCTCGGGATATGAAATGCGTGATCGAAAATGACCAGGTCATCGAGCTCGACGAAGAGATCAACATGCTGCCGCGGCTTACCCGCAAGGCGGTCCAGTACATCGACGAGCGTGCAAACGACGCAAACGAATCGCCGTTCTTTCTGTACGTGCCGTTTGGTTCTCCGCATACTCCGATTGTTCCCACATCGCAGTGGCAAGGTCGAAGCGGAATGGGTGCGTATGCGGATTTTGTGATGCAGACCGATGCGGCAGTCGGAGAAATCACCAGCGCACTTCAGCGGAACGGTCTCAGCGACAACACACTTGTCATCTTCAGCAGTGACAATGGATGCTCCAAAGCGGCCGACATCCCTCAGCTCGCCAAACAGGGGCACCTTGTCAGTGCAGGTTATCGAGGTTCGAAAGCTGATTTGTGGGATGGCGGACATCGCGTTCCGTTCATCGTCCGTTGGCCGGGCAAAGTGGCCGCGGGCGCGAGCTGCGATCAAACAATCTGTCTGACCGATTTGTTTGCCACGCTTTCGGATTTGACGGGGCAATCACTGCCTGAGGGCAGTGCCGAAGACAGCGTTAGCTTTCTGCCAGCCCTGAGCGGCGAACCGATAGCTTCGACACGCGCTGGCGTGATTCATCATTCGATCAGTGGCCACTTCGGCTATCGACAGGGAAAATGGAAGCTACTGTTGGCAAAGGCGTCGGGGGGCTGGAGTTCTCCGACTGAAAAACAAGCCGCCAAAGGTAGCCCGATCGCTCAGCTGTATGACATGCAAAACGATCCCGCCGAAGAAAGGAACTTGTACGAAACGCATCCCGAAGTGGCGGAACGTTTGCTCGCCCAACTCGAGGCGGATGTCACACGCGGACGCAGCACCGCGGGATCCGAATCGAAAAACGATGTCGACACGATCAAACTATGGAAGAGCGGAAAATAGAGCGACATGCACCGAAACGAGATCCAAAACCAAGGTAAAATGATGAAAACTTCTCTCGCACTCGGTCTGCTGATGGCCGTCTTGGTGCCCAGCACCGCGATCGCCGAGCTCCAATTAGGTTCGCTGTTTACCGACCACATGGTGCTGCAACGCGACGCACCGGTTCCCGTCTGGGGAACTGCAGATCCGGGGGCCACCGTCACCGTGAAATTTGCCGGCCAGGAAAAAAAAGCCGACGTCGCAACCGATGGCAAGTGGATGATCCAACTTGATCCGCTTTCCGCTTCGTTCGAACCGCAAACGATGACCGTCACGTCGAATTTGAATTCGACAATTGAGAACCAGCAATGCGCCGACGTCCTTGTCGGCGAAGTTTGGATTTGTTCGGGACAATCCAACATGCAGTTCGGTGTCGATGCGGTGCCCGAAGTCAAGGCGTTGATTCCACAGACAAAAAACATTCGCAACTTTACGGTCAAACGCAGCGTCGCGTTGACCGAGCAGGAGCGCTGCGAAGGCCAGTGGGTCGATCGCTATCCTGATAGTGCGGTTGCGTTTGGCTTTGCTCATTTTCTGCAAGCGTCCGCGGACACTCCGGTTGGCATCATCTTGTCGTGTTGGGGAAGCACGTCGATCGAAGCATGGATGCCCCGCGACATGACCGAAACCGTGCCCCATTTCAAAGTCATGATGGAAGAGTTTGACGCCAACACCGAAGCACAAGCGGAAATCAACGCTATCCTCAGTGGCCCTCAACCTTGGAGCGGCAAGGAGGATATCTTTTTGCGTCGGCAATCCAACATCATCTACAACGCGATGATGCATCCGCTTGCGCCTTATGCGTGTCGTGGTTTGGTGTGGTACCAAGGCGAACGTAACACGCAGTCGATGCACGGGATGGTCAAAGAGCCTTGGTTTTCCCGCAACTCAGGCATGCGTATTTATGGCGATGTGCTGAAGCAATGGATGCAGCGGTATCGCCAGCAATGGAACCAGGATGATTTGCACTTCTTAGTCGTGATGTTGCCGGGATACGGAAACGTATTGAAAACGTCACCCGACGTACCTCGTGATAACCCTGCGGCGCACTCGTGGGCCTGGATGCGGGAATCGCAGCTCAAGGCTCTCGAACTGCCGCATACCTCGGTTGCAAACACCATCGACTTAGGCGACATCAAGAACGTCCATCCGAAAGACAAGCTGCCGATTGGGCGGCGATTAGCGCTGCTCGCAGCGCGTGACACGCTCGGGCAGAAGGTCGAAGCTCAAGGCCCCGTCTTTCAAAAAGTCGAGACCCAGGACAACTCGTTAGTCGTCCATTTCAAACATGCCGAGGGTCTAAAGACAACGGATGGTTCCTCGCCCAAGGCGTTTTGGTTGGCCGATGATGATCAGAAGTGGGTTCGAGCCGACGCGACGATCCAAGGCAAGAGCGTGGTTTTGCAGTCCGCTGAATTGGCAAAGCCGTTGTACGTTCGCTACGCCTTTGTCGGAAAGCCAGACGTGAATCTTGTTAACGACGCCAATCTACCGGCCCTTCCGTTTCGCACCGACCGGTTTGAACCCTAAAGAAGATATTCCCAAACCTTCCATTGGATCCTGGCCAAACACTCCCTCAATCGAATACAGAAGAAAATCAACATGTTTGTACAGCGCACATCGCACTTCTTGATGTTTGGGTTGGTCGTTAGTCTGATGGCCACACAGCCAGCGTTTGGCAAAGAGCCGCCGCCCAACATCATCATCTTCTATGTGGACGACCTCGGATGGCAGGATGTACAGCTCAATGACGTCGATGATCCGTGTCCCTACGAGACGCCAAACATCGTGAAGTTAGCCAAGGCAGGGATGAATTTTACCGAAGGCTATTCACCCGCTCCGTCCTGTTCTCCCTCACGCGCCGGGATCATCACGGGGCA
>NZ_JBFHFD010000287.1:0-10241 GCF_041583735.1 Novipirellula sp. | reverse complement strand
GGAAACGGCCCGCGATCTTGATGCCCGCATGTCCCGAATCGCGAACCACTTTCTCGGCAATGGGGGTGCGATACCGAAAGTTACTTGAGGAAAAAGGGATTTCGCGTGTGACTCCTTTTTCGGTGGTGTACAGCGAAACGCGATCGCGTTGGACAAAGCCGCGATGAAATGTCTCGAGCCAAAACGGAAGTCCGTCTTTCCACCACACCGCCTTCTCGGGCCGGTAGCTAATATCGCGGTATTGTTCGTAGCTCATTTGAGTGAGTGCGGCGGGCGGGGCCACGCGCGGCTGAAATTTTTCCTTGGCGGTCGCCGCGGCCAACGTCTTGAGTTCCGCAAAGCTCGTGATCGGCGTCGCCGCACCCGATGATTGGCTTTGTGTATGAATTACCTGGCGTCGCGGAGAATCAGCCGAAGTGATGCCATCGAAGAGAGCAAGCAGCAGCGATAATGCTGTAAAGAGTCGCAACATAAAGGGAATCCCGTGGTGAAAAGAGTAAACCAAGCGGGATGGATTCGAAAGCAACAAGTGTGCCACTTGAGTCGGCGGTAGGTTTGCTACACGAAGCCGGCAAGGCTGAAAGCTCGATTCGCTGCAGGATGTCGCATGAACGCGTCCCATACCCCACCGGTCAATAGGTTTTCAGCCATCACCAGCGTGATGCCGGTGTCGATCCCGATCACGTCGCGGCCGACCCACTGAGTCGCCGGATTGTAGGCGTTCACGAAACCATAGCGAGAAAAGATTTTATCGCCGAAGTGTTGTTTTTGATAACGAAGTGTATGCAAGGCTTGTTGGGGCACGATCGCCAACCCACCCGCTGCAGCACTGGGGACAATCGTGCCGTCGATGTCACGGTCGGGTTCACAGCGACCGTTTTCGTAGGGGCCGCCCCAATCACGATAGCCGCCGGCGCTATCGCTGCTGGTCAACCCCCACAGGTCGTTACCGTAATGTCGCATTTGCGCTGGGTAGCGGTTGCCCAGTTCGGTCATGAACGCAATTTGTGCATGGTGAGCTCGGACGGAATTGTCCCAATAACTTCGGCCGCTGGCGGATCGGACTTTGCGGAAGTCGAAAAACGCCATCGGATACTGGTGTACAAACAGCGGTGGATAGCTGATGAAGTCTTCGCCATCGTGTTGCAATACGGGCGAGCGTCGCCACGCTTGCCAACATCGCGGCGGGATGGGCGAATTGGGGGCCCCAATTGCCAGTAACACCAGTACGATCAGTTCGCTGAAACTGTCCCATTGATGCGGGATCATGCCCGATTCCGGCGTCCATCCCATGTGCATCCAATCGTTCGCCCCGAGCATCCACATCCAATCGACACGGCGGTAAAGTTCGTCAGCCAATTGGACAATTTCTAAATCATCTGAGAACGTCGTCGCGGCGGTCATTGCACCGATGATCAGCAGTGCCGTGTCGATCGACGATGCTTCGGCCCCCCGCGATCGCTTGCCGCTGGCGGCGTCAAAAAAATGATAGACAAATCCCTTTTTGTGATTGGCCAGCATCACCAACGAATGCAGCAAGTGACGAGTCCGATCGGCCGCCAACTCGCGAGGAATCCACTCGGATTGAGCGGCCACACTATGAGCCGCTAATCCAAATCCACACGCTGCCGAGCTCGCGTGATCACTGAACCACGATCCATCGGTGGCCCCGCGGTCCGAAATGAAGCCCGTGCTGGGATGGGCTGCATCGACAAAAAACTGATAGCAACGTTGTTGCAGATCACGCAGAAAGCGGTGGTCGCTTTGTTCCATCGCTGCAGGTTCTCGCCGAAGTGAGGAGATGAGCTGAGATTCGCCAGCATTGGTCTTTGACAGCAAATTTGAGGGAGCCATTGAAAGCGACAGTCCCGTCGCCAAAAAGGTGCGTCGCTTCATTGCGAGCCTGTGGGTGGGGGGGAGCGGGGATTGCGGTTTCGTTGCCTCTGAGAGAATGCCGTATCAAAAACGCCAAAAACCCAAGCACGCAGACGGTCTGCATTGCTGTGTAGCAACCGGTTGGTCGCAAATTGAGCAGCAAACCATGGATGATTGGGTAACTTTGACGGTTCGGAGGACATTACCGAAGCCAGCGAAAACTTCACAATCGAAATGCTAAATAATCTTTCCTACGGAGTTAATGGCAAAATGTTCCCGCACAGCGATTCTATGTGAACCTTACCCCCCTAGTTCAAGGCGGGGCCTCTTTCATCCCACTCCGTTAGCGGGTGGCCAAAGCATTCGCGTCGGTGTGGACGATGTTGTGGCACAACGTTTGTACTTACCACGAAATCGTAAGGACGACGGAGCGGTTCCCGCTCAACTTATCAGCTTATCCAAGGATCAATTTCATGTCGGTTTCCACAACAACATTCACGGTCAATTACACGGGTGCTTCGTTTAGCGCGGCCACTGCAATATCCTCTCCATCCGATCTCGATCGCTCACGTCAACAAGTGAAATCTTACTTGCAAAAGTGTGGCATTTGCGACGAGCGCGCCGAGGCGGAAAGCGATCGAATCGTTAGACAGGCAGCGACCGGAACCTCGTCGCAATCCGCGTCAGGAAAAACAGCCGATCTCACTCGGGCCTCGATGTTATTGGCGATCGAAGAATTGACTCGGATGCCTTCGCCATCACAATCGACCCACGAGGTGATCCCCGCGTCGATTGATCGTCCGATGTGGAACGCGAGTCCCGTTCGTCGCGCTGCGCCGCTAAGAATCGATTGGTGGATGGCGCAGTTATTGGGCGGCAATCGGATTGCGGTTCTGAAAGGACGCCGACGATACGCCGAGCATCAGAGCTAACCAATGCTCCCGAGCGGTAAGCAGGTTGAATCAAATCATTTCACACGCTTATTGACATCGATCATGCCACCGGATTGGTGGTTGGCGGGCATGCGAACCCATTCCTTTTCTTCTTTCTTACCTGTCCGAAAATGATGGACGAGGCTACCGTTATGCAAAGTCCGAATCGACATCCGGTTCCGTCCGATCCCACTCGCACAACGAAATGGATTCGTTGCGGCGTGTTCGTCGTGACGTTCATCGGCACCGTGATCGCCACCGCGACCTATTATTGGGTAATCGCAGGTGGAAATCATCTGAACCTGTTCGAGCTGCTTAGCTTGCCGCTCTTCGCATTGCTGTTTGGTTGGATCGTATTTTCGTTTTCGCTCGCGTCGTTGGGGTTCGTCGGTTTGTGGCGTCGCTCGCCCTGTCGTCGCTTGTCCAACCATGACTCGCCCGACCATGACTCGCCCAGTGATCTGTCAGCGTCCACCGACGAATCGACTCCGCCGGGTGACGATCGCTTCGCGGCTCGCACAGCGATCCTGATGCCGGTTTACAACGAATCGCCTCATCGTGTATTCGCAGGCATCGAAGCGATGCTCTCGTCGCTCAAATCGATTGACGCGATTAGCCAGTTTGACTTCTATGTCCTGAGTGATTCGACCAATCACGAGATTTGGCTTCAAGAGGAACGAGCATGGTCAGAGCTGCTGCGAAAGCATGGTGACGACGTGAACGTCTACTATCGCCACCGACCCAAAAATACTGCACGCAAAGCGGGCAATATCGCCGATTTTTGTGGTCGCTGGGGCAGCCGATACCGCTACATGATTGTGCTGGACGCGGATAGCTTGGTGGACGCGTCAACGATGGTGGAATTGGTGCGGCGGATGGAAGCCGACGACGAGTTGGGGATCCTGCAGGTGCCGCCGACCCCGGTGGGACGAAGTTCGCTATTTGCACGATTGCAACAATTCTCTGCGCACGTGTATGGCCCCATTTTCGTCGCCGGATTTGCCAGGTGGGCTGGCGACGAAGGTAACTACTGGGGGCACAATGCAATCATTCGCATTAAGCCGTTTCTGAGGTACTGCGGCCTTCCCGTGCTGCCTGGCAAAGCACCACTCGGAGGCGAGATCCTGAGTCATGATTTTGTCGAAGCCGCGTTGATGCTGCGTGCCGGTTGGAAAGTGCAGCTTGCGACCGATCTGGGCGGCAGCTTTGAAGAATGCCCGACCACCATTGCCGACTATGCCCAGCGTGATCAACGCTGGTGTCAGGGAAATCTTCAGCATTTGCAATTGTTGATCAGCGAGGGATTTCGGCCGCTCAGCCGCTTGCATTTTGCTTCGGGAGTGATGTCCTATGTGGCATCGCCGATTTGGATCCTGTTCACTGCACTGTGCGTGATCGGAACGATCTTGGATCGCATCGCCGAGCCAGTGACCCGGGGGCCACAGTTCGATTCGGGGGCCTTGATCCTGTTTGTCGTTTCGATGTCGCTGTTGTTGCTACCTAAATTTTGGAGTTTGTTGATCGCGATGCGAGACTCGCAGTCGGTAGGATTGCTTGGGGGGCGTCTGCGGCTGGTGGCCAGCGTCGCCGTCGAAGTCGTCGCTTCGGTGTTGTTGTCGCCGATCATGGCGATTTATCATAGCCGGTTTGTGTTGGCCACATTACGAGGGACCAACGTCAAATGGTCCGCCCAGACGCGTGATGAACAGGGAGTCGCGTGGCGAGACGCGGCAAAACGTTTCGGTTTCGTAACCATGGTTAGCATCGCAGTGGCGGCTGCATTGGCGTTTTACGCTCCAACGTTTCTGATCTGGTTCTCGCCACTGCTGGCCGGTTTGATCCTATCCATTCCAATCGATGTGGCGATGGGAAGCCAGTGGCTTGGCAGCCTGCTGCGGCAGCATCGGATATTGTTGATTCCTGAAGAGACATCGCCCAGTCGGCTGAAACAGGATCACGAGGATGCACTGACCCAATCCGCTGCGACCCCCTTGTTCCGTGATTCGCTATTTGAGCAAGTCATTTTTGATCCTCAATTCTTTTTGCTGCATCGCCGCATCCAATTGGCCAGCGAAGCGAATATCGCGATGCCGACCAACCAGCGAAAAGCGATTGAGGCAGCGTGGAGTGCCAGTGGCACGGCGGGGATCCCCGAAGAGTCACGTGCAGCGCTGTTGGCGGATGCCGACACGCTGATGGCACTGCATCTCGAGTCACAATCGATGTGACTAATTTGGGGTAAGGAAGTCGTCAAGACTTTCGTTCGATTGGCATCTGCCCCGGCGGAAATGCGTTCTCGCGATAGCCACGGGGGCGTCACGGTTCAACCGGGCGGATCGCGCCCCATGCCATCTACTTTGGTACTAAACGGGTGGTTTTCGTAGCGGAGCGGCGCGAGCCGCCCGTTCAATTTCGAACGTTTTACTCGCTGCAACCGGGCGGCTCGCGACGCGAACGCTACCTCGTAGACGCCATTGGGCTGGCGCTGTAACGATACTAAAGTGGTTGGCCTTGCACTCGCAGCTCGTGCGCAGATGAGCGGAAGCGGCCGCGATCAACTCTAGACCACTTCTTGGGCTTGCAACATCCAGAGGTGTTTTTCTAGAGCTGCGGAGATCCGAATGCACATATCTTCGCTAATCGGATCGAGATCGCCGAGCTTTTCGATCGCACCGCGTAGCGAATCGATCGTGGTTTTCATGGCGTCAGCTGACAGCGTCACCGTCTCGCTCACTTTGACGAACTCGCGATCCCCTTTTATCTCCTTCATTTTCGCATCAATCTTTTTGCTGCTCAGGCGGGGTGGATGCGAATTCACCAGGCTGGACGGAAACCGCTCATCCAACAACTTGCCACACGAGACTCGCTGGCTGGCAGCGTGCCGTTCCTAGTGATCCGCTTCCCCTACTCTTTTTCGCTTTCGATCGTATTGCCCAATCCGGGGATAGGGTCGCCCTGGTCTTTTTGCAGCGTAAAGAGCATGACTTTGCTTCCCTTGGGCGACTTGAATTCTGTCGGTCGCTCGGCCCCAGGCAGGGCATAACACAACACCCATCGGTTTTTGCCATCAAATTTAATGATGCCCGATGCGGTCATTTTTTTAGCTTGTTCGGAGCTTCCATCCTGCTTGTCGCGAGCGACTTCACTGGGTCGTGCCGCCTCTGGAACCGAGGTCATTGTGATCTGCATCGGGTCCTGTGAGTCGTCGACGGTAAAGACTGCTTGAAACCGCTGTTGTTGGTCACGATCGTAGGTCACGATCAAGTTGGCTGTCACCGACACGGTGCTGCCATCGAGTTCTTGTTTGGACAATTCGCGTCCTTGGTTGACGCCATCGACGATTTGCCATCGCCCCTGCATTCGTTCATTGGCCGTGTCGCTAGATTGGTCATCTGCACGGGCAATCGATGAGAAAGAGGCAATCGGCGAAAAAGTGGTGCCCAGAACAATCGCGGCAGTCATCAAGAGTGTGTAACGCATGGTTCTCTCGTTTTTTAAAGAAACAGTGCTTTATCTAAAACAGTGCTTTCGAAGGGTCGTTTCATCGCAGCGGTCTATGCCGATCGCCGCAGGTAGTCTTGCAAGCGGTTCACAGAAACGCTTCGCTTGGCAGAGCTAGGCTCGGGTTTCGAATCGAGTTCTGCGCGTCGAATCGGAACGTCGCGTGGGGCTTCGATTGCAAGTTGGACGCGGTTGCCCTTGGTCCGCGTAACGGTCAGAACAATGTCGTCGCCAAGTCGAATCGATTCACCAGATTTTCGGCTAAGTACCAACATGATTTCATCCTTGAGGGTTTTGAGTCACCGATATTCCATTGAGAGCCCAGTGTTTTGGAGCCCAGTGCATTGCGAGTTAGCACTTGGCATTGCGAGTCAGCACTTGGCGTGCCGCATTCGGATTTTGCGGGCACTGCAAACAGGTGCTTTTCCGTCAAAAGCGGTGTTTTTACTCGTTTTAATTGGTTTTTGTCCTGAGCCTTTCAGTCGGTTTCTTGGGGGGGAGTGTCGCGGTGTTCAGCCAGACTGGTTGATGCGGCATCAATGCGAGGGCGGTCGCGTGTCGTCACGCGTGACGTGATTGTGGGGGATGCTACCAAAACACTCATCCTGAGCTGCTTTCGCGCAACGAGAGGTTGTGTCCGAGCGGATGACGCCTGTATTGCCACGAACTTTTGTTCGTCTCTCGGTAAATTTCTATGGCTCGATATCCCATGGCACACGAAATGCGTCCTTCGGTTGGTTGGTGGCATGAAGCATTCATCGCCACTTTCACCACTTCAAAACTGAGGAGCTTACGATGTTAGGTTGGGCATTAACTTTTTTGGTGATCGCGTTGATTGCAGCGGCACTTGGTTTCGGCGTTGTCGCTGGAACCGCAGCGAGTATTGCGAAGATTTTGTTCGTTGTATTCTTGGTGTTGTTCGTCATCAGCTTGGTGATGGGGCGACGCGGCCCAATCGCATGATCGCAGGCAGAGCCAATTCGGTGCATCATTGTGTCGGTGATTCGGTGCAATGTTCATTGTTCATTTGACGCAATGTCAATCGACGTGCAACACTGTCTCGCCGCTTGACCTTGCGATCGAATGAACCTTGCGTATGAAAAGACTTGCGTAGGAAAGAGAAGAAGCGTTAGCGGGAAGGGCGATCATGGTGAAATGGTCTAAAAAGGACGAGCGACAGTTCGGTCACATCAAAGAGAGCCAGCTGGAACGCGGCAAGTCGGAAGACGATGCCGAAGAGGTGGCAGCACGTACGGTAAATAAACAACGCCGTCATGAAGGTCGAACTCCGAACAAAACGACTCAAGGCACGGGGAACCCCAACACGCGACTTGAGCAACGGACGGTCGACGAACTGCAAAACTTGGCTGCAGATTTGGACATCTCGGGACGCAGCAAAATGAACAAGGCCGATTTAATTGCCGCGATCCGAAAGCAACGTTAGTCCAATACCAGCTATTTTTAAATCGCTGCACCGCTGAAAATACAAATGCAAACAAAGATCTAGACTGCGATCACACGAAGTGAGCTTCGATGCCGAGTTATTTGAGTGAATTGATCGAGCAGATTCGTGTGGCCGATGCGTTGGACATCGGGATTGTGACACTTTTGATCTATGTCGGCTTGGTTTGGTTGCGGCATCGGTCGACTCAGTCGCTTGGCGTTGTGATTGTGCTGTTGGCCGCCCTCTATGTTTTGGCGGGATGGTTGGAGATGTACTTGACCACGATGGTTTTCCAATACGGAATCATCGCGGTGATCTTTTCCATTATCGTGATTTTTCAACAAGATATTCGCCACGGTATCGAGCGGCTTGTTTCATCGCGGTGGTTGCGACAGAGCAAACATGATTCCGCTGATTCGGGCATCATTGATACGATTGTCGAAACCGTTGCGGTGCTTGCTCGTGATCAGATCGGCGCTCTGATTGTGTTCCCAGGCCGAGAGCCGCTGACCCGGCATGTGCGTGGCGGGGTGTTGGTGGATGCCGAGATCAGTGAACCGCTATTGCTGAGTATTTTTCATCCCAAATCGCCGGGGCATGACGGTGCCGTGCTGATTGAAGACTCGCGAATTCAGCAGCTCAGTCTCCATTTGCCGCTGTCGTCCAATTTGATGAAAGTGCAAGGCAGTGGAACTCGCCACACCGCCGCGCTCGGGTTATCGGAATGTTGTGATGCCTTGGTGGTGGTCGTTTCCGAAGAACGCGGTACGATCACGATCGCTCACAACGGAGAATTGACAGAGCTGGATCCGGCAGGGCTCGCCCAGCGGCTCGAGCAGTTTTTGGCCAGCAAAACGGTGACGAGTGATTTGCGTGGTGAGAGCGGGTGGGACCGCTGGTACATGAGAATCGCGGCGTTTTCGCTGGCAATTTTGCTTTGGTTCTTGTTCGCCTATCAAACTGCAACGCTGCAGCGAACGATCATTGTGCCGATCGAATATCGCAATTTGGCCGAAGATTGGGTGGTCGCGGAACCGAGATCAAGTTATGCCGAAGTGACCTTGGTGGGATCGGACAAGGCTTTCAAAATACTCGATGTTTCGGCCATCGCCGTCTCACTTGAATTGAAGGATATTCAGCTGGGGACTCCGAAGCGGTTGTCCACCGAGCAAGCCCTGACCAATGTTCCAAGCGAATTGAGTGTCAACGAGATCGTTCCTCGCTGGGTCAATGTGGTTGTTCGCCAAAAATAACTAGCCGCTGACGGCTAGCTCTGTGATCGAGGCGGTCAAGGCTGCGATCGCGGGTTTGCAGGCCAACCACAATGCGTTGCCCCGGTCTCGATTTCCCGCCCGCGCCGCGTCGATCACCGTTTGCAGCTCTTTGACAGGGGACCCCGTTTCGAAGGTGCTCAACAATCCTTTTAAACTATGCCCGGTGGCAGCAGCGTCCTGCAGTTGGTTGTTCTCGAATTGAAGCTCCAAGTCGTTGACCAATTGCGGTGCATCCTCGCTGACCAGCGTTGCCATCGTGACAAGCAAGTCGCAGTCGCCACCCACACGGTCGATCGCTTCTTGAAAACGTAGTTTTTGTTCGGGTGTCAGCATCGCCTAAATTCGCTTACGGCTTGAAACGGCCATTGGATTGTGAAGAGCTTCAGTATAGTTGGTGAGTATCACGTTTCACCCCTGCTGCATTCCGTGTGCCGCAGGCCGAAGTCTTTAGTGGGCTCCGCTGGTGAAGCGGTGCACCATCTGGGTTAACCGTTGGACATTGATCGGTTTGCTCAGATAATCGTTGCACCCGCTTTCGATACAGCGAGTCATGTCGCCTTGCATCGCGTCGGCGGTCAGCGCGATGATGGGGCCGTCAAAACCGAGTTTACGGAGCTGTTCGGCGGTTTGGTATCCATCGAGCCGGGGCATTTGCATGTCCAGCAGAATCAAATCGTAGGAACGGCCTTGCCGGATCATCTCTTCGACCATTTGGATTGCCACTTCGCCGTCTTCGGCTTCGTTGACGGTCGCTCCCGCTTTTTTGAGCAACGATTTACTGAGAAAGCGGATGTCGCGGCGGTCGTCGACAACCAACACATGACAGTCCAAGGTGATCGTTTCGGCGGGCACGGTGCTTGGCGGCGGTTCGATCGTCAATTTGGGCTGGATCATTTGCACGTCGTCAATATCGCCTGTGGAAATCGAGACCGTAAATTTGCTGCCTTTACTCAGTTCGCTCTCGACCGAAATTTCTCCGCCCAACATCTCGGTCAACCGTTTACTGATCGCCAACCCGAGTCCTGTGCCGCCGAATTCGCGATTGACATTGCCGTCCCCTTGTGAAAATGGTTGGAACAACCGCCGCTGTTGTTGTTTGCTCATTCCGATTCCGGAGTCGACAATTTCAAATTGCAGTATCCCATGGTCGTGTTGCTGATTCACATAACGCACGATGATTTTCACCATGCCGGCGGGGGTGAATTTAATTGCGTT
>NZ_JBFHFD010000286.1:0-10278 GCF_041583735.1 Novipirellula sp. | reverse complement strand
CTCACCCGAGCAATCGCTAAAGGCTCTGCTCGACCTCTCCCGGCTGCGCTGGGAGAGGTGCAGGATGGAGAATGCGTGACTTGTAACTCTGTTCCCTCTGTTTGCTCCTGTTCAAATTGTCCGAGCAACCATCGTTCTTGTTTGGCGACGGAGATTTGGTTGCTCGGTCGAGATTAGGATTATGAGTAAGATTAAGATTAAGAATTCAGTACGGCGGGATCTTTAGCAAAATCCACTACGGGAGGGTGGGGCAAGGCGGATCGGCCGCGGAATTGATTCGCGGTGCGAGTGAGCTGGAGACAGGCCCTCACCCGAGCAATCGCTAAAGGCTCTGCTCGACCTCTCTCGGCTGCGCTGGGAGAGGTGCAGGATGGAGAATGCGTGACTTGTAACTCTGTTCCCTCTGTTTGCTCTTGTTCAAATTGTCTGAGCGACCAGTTCTCTTATTTGGCGACGGAGAACTGGTTGCGCGGGTTAGATTAGGATTATGAGTATGATTAAGAATTTAGTGACGCGGGATCTTTAGCAAGATCCACTACGGGAGACTGGGGCTAGACGGAACAGACGCGGAATTGATGCGGGGTGGTGGAGATTGGAAAGGTGTCGTGTGGCAGTATTTTGGCTTAGGCTGAGGCCGTTGAGAGGGAGCAAGTATTCGCGTTGATTCGCGGGGCTGTTCTTTTTTTACGGCGCTGCGTTTGCGTGAGTGCAAGATAACGGGTCCGATCGCGGTTGACGTCGGACTTTTCTGTCGCCCCTTCGGGGCTTTCATTCCAGGGTTGTTTTGTAACCCACGGCTCACGCCGTGGGCTACAGCATGCCGTCCCTTTCGAGACTTGGGGATGATGGTTGAAACGCGTGCGTTGTTTGCTGTGGTTGCTATTGCTTGCAGCAACGTTGAGGCCGGGGAGAAGAACTGAAAAAGCTAAATTGACAATGGTCATTTGGCAATTGTCGTTGGGAGGTTAATGACAGGCGGGAAGCCTAGCCCACATTGATAGACTGAGAAGTCTATTCTGTACTTGGCTTGGGGGCGTCGGCGAGTTCGAGGGCTTCCACGACGGCGCAGCCGCAGGAGTCGCTCCAGACGTTGACCGAGGTGCGGCACATGTCCAATACGCGGTCGACCGCCAAGATGATGCCTTGCATCTCTAGCGGTAATCCGACGGCGTTCAATATGATCGCCATCATCACTAACCCGGCGTGCGGGATTCCCGCCGCACCGACACTGGCCAATAACGCCGTCAGCGCAACGACGATCTGCTCGCTCATTTCTAAATTACGCTCAAAGTGTAACTGAGCAATGAATAACACCGCGACGGCTTCGTAGAGCGCTGTGCCATCCATGTTGATCGTCGCTCCAAGCGGCAGCACAAACGATCCGGTGCGGTTGCTGATCCCGGCACGCTCTTCCACGCTCGACATTGTCAACGGCAATGTCCCATTGCTGCTGGCACTGCTAAACGCGGTCAACAACGCTGGCGACATCGCTTTGAAAAATTCAACCGGACTTCGTTTGGCGATGAATTTCAAAATCAACGGCAACGTGATCAGCGAGTGAATCGCTAACGCGACTGCCACTGCGACGACGTACCACGCCAACGCCATAAACACACTGGTTCCCTGAGTCGCAGTGACCGCGGCGATCAAAAACAAAACGCCGAGCGGCGCGAGTTTGATGATCGCCATTGTCATCGCCATCATCACGTCAAATCCGGCTTTGGCGGCGTCACCAATCCGCTCGGCCGTCTTGCCGCCGACCGAGATGGTGAACAACGCGAACGCGATCGTGAACGCGATCACCGACAAAAAATTCGAGTCGACGACGGCGGCAAACGGGTTCTTTGGGATCATCGCCTCGAGTTGCGCGAACAACACATTGATCAGCGATTCCGCCTCGTGCGCATCAGGATGGGCGCGAGCGACGACATTATCCTTCAGGCCGGGACGAACAACGTTGACAACCAACAGCCCAGTGGTGATCGCCAACATGCTGGTGCAAATGTAATAAGTCAGCGTGCGGCGAAACATTCTCCCGAGTCCTTGCGAAGACCCCAGCCCCAAGACTCCGGTCAACAGCGATGTGATAATCAGTGGGACGGCAACCATTTGCAACATTCGCAAAAACAGTCCCCCCAGCCGCTGCAGCCATCCGCCGACCTGTTTTGCGACGCTCATGCCATACGTTTCGTAGATCGCAACGGCGGCCGGGTCGACGGCAGCGAGCGTTTCGATCGAGCGAAACACGCCTGCTTGCGGGTCTACCGGATCGACGACCCGTTTGATTTGCTCGCCTTGGTCATTGACATACTGGATCACCGTCGAGCCCGAAGTGTCGTGGATCGTTGCGGAATCGATCCCGCGAGGCAGTTCGCTGGGCGTGCCCGGTTGGCGAACGACCGTGGTCGTGCGATTCGAGGCGGTGATGTTTAACGTCACGCCTAGGATGGTGCCAAAAATCATCCCGATTAGGAGTTGCCAATGCAGAGCGAGCCGAAACATTCCAGGTTAATCCAATTCGTCAGTGGCGATGACATACGCGGTGGCATGGGTGCGGCAGGCACCTAGCGAAACATGAACTCTCTCGATCCCTCGTTGTTCGGCCCATTGGGACGCGGCACCGGAGAGCAACATGGTTGGTCCTTCGCCTACATGCACCACGATTTCGATGTCGGTCCAACGCACTCCTTGGTACCGACATCGCATCGCTTTCATCGCCGCCTCTTTCGCCGCCCAACGAGTGGCAAACAACTGAGTCGTGTTTGCCGTTTGAATACAATACTCGATTTCGTTGGCACTGTAGACACGTTCAAGAAATTGTTCCCCATGCGCTTCGATCATTTTGGCGATGCGAACACATTCAACAATTTCCGTTCCGAGTCCGAGGATTGCCATGAAGGGCCATGGGGTAAAAAGAAAAGAGAGGGAGAGAGGAGGAACCGCGGCTGCGAAACTATTTCGTCGTAAAGTCTAACACGCGAGCTTTATCGAGGACGGGCATCAGTATTTCGACAAACGCTTTGTGATCAGGATGCGGCAAGTACTCTTCGCGTCCCGCTTCGTCCGCGAACGTGACCATGAAGCAGTGGGTGAAGCCATCGTCGTGTTTTTCGGGACTGTTATTGGTGCCCCATTCAAAATCGGTGATCGAATCGATCTTGTTTGGCAGCTCGGCAAACGCTTGCTCGATTTTCGCGATGTCTTCTTTGGATGCGTCGTCCTTGAATTTGAAGAACACGGCGTGTTTCAGTTCGGTTTCATCGCCATCGTTGCGGTCGGCATCCGCATCTTCGTCGGCGACGCCCCAATAATCGATCACGAACACGTCTTTCATGTGCGGACGCAGCGTGTCGCCAAATTCTTTGTGAGCCGGGTGGGGCAGGTATTCCGCTCGGCCTGATTCGTCGGCAAACGACAGTAGGAAACAATGGGTGAATCCATCGTCGAGTCCTTCGGGGCTGTTATTCACACCCCAATCGAAATCGACGATTGAATCAATTTTTGACGGCAACTGCTCGAACGCCTTGGCGACCGCATCGATCTGTTCGGGCGAAGAGGATTCTTTGAACGAGAAAAAGACGGCATGTCGCAGCACGCGTGATTCCTTAGTTGATTCGGATGCATCGGTTGATTCGGATGTGTCCGCAGAGGACGAAGTGGTTGGGTCGGTGGTCGTCGTGGCAGCTTCGTCAGCGGTGCAGCCCGCTGTGACCGCGAGACAAGAAACGGTTAGCACGGCCAGCGATAGAAAATGGTTGGATTTTGACATGGGGGCTCAAAGCGGGAGTGAAGCACTGCGGCTCCGAAACGCAGGACTGGCGAGGCGGGGCGACCAAGACGTTCTGCGTTTCGGAGTTGCAGTACGTCTAATGACAATCGTAACGCTTCGCAGTGGCCGCTTCCATCCTTGACGAATCGGGGCTCAGGAATCAGAAAATGGGCTCACCTTCAACCTCGTTCCCTTTTCTGTACCTCCATTTGATCGAGACGCGTTCCGATGAGTCAAAGCACCAGCCAAAACAAACCCCCTGCGTTTGCGGATCGTCTTGCCCAGGCGGTGCGGCGAACGGGATCGGTCACCTGTGTCGGACTGGATCCTCGCTTGGAGCAATTGCCGACCTCGATCCGGCAAATCGCCGAAAGTGGGGCTGCGGATGCAAAAGCCGCGGCGTACACGCAGTTTTGCTGTGACATCATCGACGTCGTCAAAGACAAAGTCGCCTGCGTCAAACCGCAAGCCGCCTTCTTTGAACAGCTCGGTCCGGCCGGCATGGTCTCGCTCGGTCAAGTCATCCGGTATGCGTCGGATGCCGGGTTATTGGTGATCACCGATGGCAAGCGGAACGACATCGGCAGCACGGCGACCGCCTACGCTCAGGCCTATTTGGGGGCGGGAGACGCCAGCCCGTGGGGCAGCGATTCGTTGACCGTCAGCCCCTATTTGGGCCGTGATTCGCTCGAACCGTTCGTCGAGGTCTGTGACGAGCGGGCTGCGGGCGTGTTTGTGCTGGTCAAAACATCCAACCCAGGCGGGGGGCTGTTGCAGGACCGCGTGACGGACGGGCAAACCATCTACGCTCGCGTGGCCGAATTGGTCCAGGAATTGAACCAGGGGCGTACGGGCGAGAGCGGCTACGGCCCGATCGGAGCGGTGGTGGGGGCGACTTATCCCGAGCAATTGGCCGAAATGCGGGCGGCGATGCCGACCAGTTGGATCTTGATTCCGGGCTTTGGCGCCCAGGGCGGGACGGCAAAAGACGTGATTGCGGGATTTGACGACGCCGGAATGGGGGCGATCGTCAACAACTCGCGAAACTTGATTTTTGCCCATCGTCGCGACGAATATTCGCAAAAATACGGTGAATCTCGTTGGCAGGATGCCGTTTCTGCGGCCACCGACGAAATGAATGCCGTCTTGGCCACGCGAATTTCCTAGCAGGACTTTCGGAAATAAACGCGATTCGGTAAGCTTCGCGGTTCGATCAGGACCCTAAAGGAAGTGTTCGATCGAACCGTTGTTTACCAAACCACCCTACCTATTACTTGCGGATCACAAATGGGTACCAAGATTAAGACCCACAAGGGCACCAAAAAGCGATTTCGCTTGTCAGCAACTGGCAAGGCAATGCATCGCTCCTCCGGCACGAGCCACTTGGCAAAAGGCCTGACCAAAAAGCGTCGTCGTAACCTGCGTGGCACCACCTCGCTGGACAGCGTGATGGAACCGACCATTCACGCCGCCCTAAACGGCTACAGCAACTAAGCACGAAAGCATTCATCGCTTTCGCATTTCAAACCTTCTATTTATTTTTTCACACAACCCCAAAGTCGAACCGTATCCATCTGGCTAGGCGAAACACCCGCAGCATCGAATTGACGGGGGCCTGAAGTCAGAAAGGCGACGAAAAGCTCGAACAACCCCTATCGCAACGACGATATCCTCGAGCATTCGATCCAACCATTAGGAAGTAAAAGCAATGCGTACCACCAAAGGTTCAGCACGTCGGCAATCTAAAAAGCGTCTGTTTAAACGAGCCAAAGGTTTCCGCGGCGGACGCGGTAAACTGACACGAAGCGTCAAGGAGACTTTGCTTCGGGCTGGTGTGTATGCGTTCCGCGATCGTCGCGTCCGCAAGCGTGACTTTCGCCGCCTATGGATCGTTCGTATCAACGCTGCGGTTCGTCAGCACGGGATTCGCTACAGCCAATTCATCTACGGTTTGAACAAGGCCGGTATCCAATTGGATCGTAAGATGCTTTCGGAAATGGCGATCCACGACAAGGCTGGCTTCAAAGAGGTCTGCGACAAGGTCAAAGAAGTTCTCGCGGCCTAAGCCTCGGGTGTCTTTCCCTGTTTAGGGGTAAACCAATACGACCCAGAGTCGCGTTTTACGCACTCTGGGTTTATTTTTTGCTGGGTTTATTTTTGGGTAGCTCGCTGCTAACCAATGGTCCTCGTTTTCTCGCTCCTTCCCCACCCTCATTTGACTTAGTGTCCTGGCATCATGTCCCTCGATAAATTCATCAGCACGCTCGACCAACTCGAAAAAGACGCTCTCGATTCGTTCGAGAATGCTGCCGATGCTGACGCCGTGGAAGAAACTCGTGTGCGTTTTCTAGGTGCAAAAAAAGGAGCACTTAAAGACGTCCAAAAGATGATGGGCGGCATCGAACCGAGCGATCGCAAGGCCGCGGGGATGCGGCTCAACGCATTCAAGTCAAAGGTCCAGGAATCGTTCGAGGCATCGCAATCGCGTTTGGGCGGCGGCGAAGCGTCGGGGATCGATCCGACATTCGATGCGACGCTGCCAGGAATCCGCCCCAACGTTGGGCACATCCACCCGATCACGCAAACCATCAACCATTTGATGGAGATCATGGGGCGAATGGGATTCGAGGCGGCCGAAGGGCCTGAGGTCGAAGATCCGTGGCACAACTTCGTCGCGCTGAACATTCCCGAAGATCATCCGGCACGTGACCCGCTGGACAATTTTTATCTGGCGACCGCGTCGGCCACTCAAGCCGGCAGCGAAGGATCGCAGTTGCTGCGAAGCCAAACCAGCACGGTGCAAATCCGCGTCATGGAACAACATGAACCGCCGATCCGCGTGATCTCGCTGGGCCGTGTGTATCGACCTGATGCACCTGACGCAACGCATTATCCGATGTTCCATCAAATGGAAGGCTTGTACGTCGACAAGCACGTCACGATGGCGAATTTGAAAACGGTGCTTCGCGTGTTTGCGACCAACTATCTTGGCGGCGACGTTCAGATCCGCTTCCGCCCTTCGTTCTTTCCGTTCACCGAGCCGAGTGTGGAAGTCGATTTCCTGTGGAATGATACCTGGATCGAATTTGGCGGTGCTGGGATGGTCGATCCCGCGGTCTTTGAAGCGGTCGGTTACGACCCCGAAAAGGTCAGCGGATTCGCGTTCGGGTTGGGCGTCGAGCGGCTGTGCATGCGTCGACACGGGATCACCGACATCCGCGACCTGTACAGCGGCGACCTGCGATTTTTACGGCAGTTCTAGCAAGCAATCGAATTTGAGCTGCTGTCGATACGACCAACGTATCGGATCTTGCCAAAGATCCTTTCCACCACCATCGTAGTGGATCTTGCTAAAGATCCCTTCCCGGCTTGGCCAGGCAGCATCGCGAGTCGCTGCAAGATTTGTTGGAGTCTGCAGCGTTTGCTTGAATAAACGGCCGTAGCTACGTTCGCCAGAACGTGGTCCACCGTCTGGCGACGGAAGCTACATCAAAAGTGAAAAAGCTCTAGTAGCAAGCGAATAGGCCGGAGGCCGACACACTGACCGAGAGTGTGTCGCCCGCTGGGCTATCTTTCCCACCTCCACAAGACGGTGGCTCACGCAACCGGCAAAGGGTGTGTCGGCCTCCGGCCTAGAATCCATGCTACTAAGTCAGCCGTCTCCCGAAGAAGGGGCCGAAACTCTTCGCGAGTTTCGCTACGTGGTGTCTTTCGCTACGTGATGTCTCGCGATCGCCACGGCGGGCGTTAGACTTGCACTCGCTCGCGATCACGGACGCCTAGCAGGTATAGCACGGCGTCGAGTCCGAGATTGGAAACCGCGTGGCCGGCCTCTTGGCGGACGATCGGTTTGGCATGAAACGCGATGCCCAACCCGGCTCGGTTCAACATCGGCAAATCGTTCGCTCCGTCACCGACCGCGATGATTTGGCGACGGTTGATTCCTTCGCTCGAGGCGATCTGTTCGAGTAACTCGGCTTTGCGTTGTCCGTTGACGATCGGATCGAGCACCTTGCCAGTCAGTTTGCCGTCGATGATCTCGAGTTCGTTGGCGTGCACGTAGTTGAAGCCGAGTCGATCGCGAAGCATGTTGCCGAAGTAGCTGAATCCGCCCGACAGGATCGCGGTGCGGTAGCCGAGTTCGTGTAGATTTAGCAGTAAGGCTTCGGCGCCTTCGGTCAATTTCAATCGCTCGGCAACTTTCTGTAGCGATGATTCGGGAAGCCCTTTCAGTGTCGCGACACGACGACGCAGCGACGTGTCAAAGTCCAGCTCGCCTCGCATCGCGCTTTCGGTGATCGCAGCGACTTCGTCGCCACAGCCGGCTTCTTTGGCCAATTCGTCGATCACTTCGGCTTGGATCAGCGTTGAATCCATGTCGAACGCGACCAGCCGTCGCGATCTGCGGTAGGCGTCATCTTTTTGCCAAGCGATGTCGATTGCCAATTCGCGGCTGAGGTCCATGTAGAGTGCCTGCATCCGCGGTTTATCGTGAGGCTCGCCGCGAAGCCAGAATTCGACACAGGCGCGGCGAAGCGTTTCGGGGTTTTCAAGCCGCTGAGGCCGACCGGACAGCCGGTGAATCACATCGATATTGAGCCCTTCGTCCATGATGATCTTGGTCACTGCCGCGATATGCGACGCTTCGATCGATCGAGCCAACAGCGTCAGGATGTACCGCGGTTTGCCTTGGCGGTCGACCCAGTTGTCGTATTCGGTGTCTCCGATGGCACGAATTTTGACGCGAAGATCAAGCGACTCCGCCATCGCATTGATGGGCCGTTCGACTTCGATTCCTACCTCGACGCGGATCATCATCCCCAACAACAGCGATTGGTGGATGACCGCTTGATTGATATCCAACACCTCGGCGCCGAGCTGGGCCAGTGTGCGGGTCAATTCGGCCGTCAATCCGACGCGGTCTTCGCCGGTGAATCGCAGTAAAAAGATGTTGCCCATTGTTGGCTCTCCAATCGGCCATTTTTCGTTTGAGCGGTTCGCCGGGCTCTGCCCGAAAAGAAAGGGGGCCCGAAAAGAAAGAGGAAAGCATAGACCGATCCGGCACCTCGATGAAGGGTAGGCACGGCGAGCGACGCTGGGGGCTCAGAGCACGCGGGGGTTCAGAATCGGGGGCTCGGAATGTGGCGTGGCGTTGAATGCGGGAAGCCGCCTTCGTGAAATCAGCAGCAATGTTCGCACGTGGCAGGGTGACACTGAATTTGCCCGTCGCTTTCTGTAAAACACCACACTTTCTCTAGAACCGATTGCCCCACCCCGAGCTGGCTACCGCCATCTCTGACCTCCGCAAAGGGCAACGCTGTGAAGCATTTTTTCTTATAAGGTTTGTGTATTTTTAACGTAGCGGAAGTCGTCAACGGCTTGTTGTTTTAGTCGTACGATGGACTTCCTAGTCCGTCGAATGCGCCATTGACGGACTAGAAAGTCCATCATACACCCCTTGCCGCAGGAGACTTCATTAAATCAACAAGCCGTCAAGACTTTCGATCCACGGCGAGTGTCCCCCGAAACTCTTGACGAGTTTCGCTACGGAATGCTTCACAACGTTGCCCAAACGGGGAGCTGAAACTCGCTCAACCGCGAGCTTCGCTCTGCTTGAAGCTGCGCGGCCTCGTCGCATTGGGGGGATTATCCTCACGCAGGGTCCCACTAATGAGGATCGTGGCGGGGGCTGCGGCAAAATAACGGCGGGAATCCCGAGAAAGTCGGTAGCCAATTCGGCTTTTCTTGGGTTTAATTCAGCTGTCGCTGCGAAAAATCGTGCTTGCTTAGCTTCCCCCCCGCCCATTTGTTTGTGCACTCCATGCAACTTCCTGTCGTTTCGGATACTCCTTCTCCTTTGCAAAACCGTCCAACGGGCGACGATTCGAGCAAGCGCGGCCGCTATGCGGTCATCAGCCTCGGCTGTCCCAAGAACCTTGTCGATACCGAGCAGATGCTAGGCCGGCTGGACGAAGATGGTTACGCGATGGTCGATTCGGTCGACAACGCGGACTTTGTCGTCGTCAATACATGCGGCTTTATCGATTCGGCTCGCGATGAGTCGCTTGGGGCGATCGACGAGATGTTGGCGCTGAAGCGACAGGGGAAAATTCGCAACGTCGTCGTCACCGGATGTTTGGCTGAACGTCAGCAAGGAAAATTGCTCGAGGCGCGACCTGAGATCGATGCGATGATCGGCGTCTTCGGCCGTAACGAGATCGTCTCGGTAATCGATCGTTTGCAGTCGGGGATCGAAGAGCAGCAGAAAGTTTTCCGCCCTGCTCCGATCAAACCGCTTAGCGATGCAGTGCGAAGTGCGGTCACGCCGCGGCACTTTGCCTATCTGAAAATCAGCGAAGGCTGCGACCGGCTGTGTACGTTTTGCGCGATCCCGAAGATGCGGGGCAAACACTACAGCAAGCCGATGGAACAAGTCATCGACGAGGCCAAACGGCTCGGCGACAGCGGTGTCAAGGAAATCGTCGTCGTTGCTCAAGACACAACCTATT
>NZ_JBFHFD010000285.1:0-10284 GCF_041583735.1 Novipirellula sp. | reverse complement strand
TGTCATGCAGCCCAAGTTCGTGAATTTCTTCTTGGGTTCGCTTGGCTTCACGATCGACTTGACCTTCGGCCGGATAAATATCAATTTGCCAAAGCGGCATGGTTGCGTTTCCAGTATTTCAAAATTTCGAAGTGAAGTGTAGTCGCTGAAGGGCCAGCGTTTGGATCGTTGTCGAACGTGTGGATCGTTGTCGAGGTCGACGCCCCCGTTTTTTACGCCAACGGCGCTAAATTCCATAGCCCCGGGGGCCTCGGTATCGCCGGAAATCCAAGAAGCGATCGCTCGTCCTCTCCGCAGACAGCGAAGTTTTGCAGTAGCGAGCGGCGTTTTTATCACGCCACAACCGACTCAAAACGAATCTCGAATCGTTTTTGCCTCTTTTAGCCACCGCAGCAGACTCTCGTCGTCGTGCGAGTGCATCCATTGGCGGACCTCGTCGATCGACTCGGCGAGCCGTCGCAATTGTTGCTCAATCGCGGGCCGATTTTCTTGACAAATCGCCAGCCACATCGCGGGATCGCCTGCGGCAACGCGGGTGATATCGGTCCATCCGCTGCCCACCAAATCCGCCGATTGCTCACAGACCAATTTGGCCACCGCCGACGACGCCAAATGCGGTACGTGGCTGACCGATGCCAGGTGCGTATCGTGTTCCTCGGGGCTGAGCGTGACGATCCGTCCGCCGGTGAGCCGCCAAAATTGTTCCGCCTGCTCGAGCAAACCGGCCGGTGTCCGGTCGCTGGGGGTCAACACGATCACTTTGCCGACGAACAAGTCCGCGGTGGCATGTTCGGCGCCCGTTTTCTCGCTCCCCGCGATCGGATGAGCCGCGACAAACTTGGCAACCGCGGCGGGGCATTGGCTGACCGCATTGACGATCGTCTGTTTGGTGCTGCCAACATCGGTGATCAAACAATCCGGCTTGGTCGCCTGGGCAACCGCGATCACTTTTTCGGAGACCTTATCGACGGGCGTCGCCACCACGACGACGTCAACATCGCGGCACCCCTGTTCGATCGATTCGGTGACCGAATCGACGACTTCCCGATCAACCCACTGCTGGCCTTTTTCAGCACAACGAACGATGCCGACGACATGCACGCTGGGGACCGATTGCCGGATCGCCCGAGCCACGCTGCCACCCAGCAGCCCTACGCCCAGAATCGCGACACGAGCGGGCCTAAATTCCGAGAGAGAGTCATTCATTCTGGAGAGCTATTCGGCGTCGTCGTGTCGGATCTAGTAGAAAAGGAAACGCTCTGGCGTCGCAATGCGTTAAAGGTTCGGCAACTTGTGACCGAGCTTTTCGCGTTTGGTACTGAGATACTTTTGGTTATGTTCGTTGACCGCCGAAACGATCGGAACTTGATCGACCACGCGCAGATCGAACCCACGCAGATTGAAGGCTTCGGTCTTTTTCGGGTTGTTGGTCAACAACCGAACTTCGCTCAGCCCGAGGTCCTTCAAGATTTGCAAGCCGATTCCATAGTCACGCATGTCGGCTTTGAAACCGAGCGCGTGATTGGCTTCGACTGTGTCCATCCCGTTGTCTTGCAATGCGTAGGCTCGAATTTTCTGAGCCAATCCGATCCCACGCCCTTCTTGAGGCAAATAAACCAAGGTGCCTCGGCCCTCTTTGCTGATCGTCTCGAGAGCCATCTGCAGTTGGTCACCACAATCGCAACGCAGCGACGAGATCAGGTCACCAGTAAAGCAGCTGCTGTGCATCCGCACCAACGGCGCCTCGGCGGTACCATCTTGGTCATCATCCAAGTCGCCATAGACCAATGCAATCGGCTGTTGGTCTTCGTATTGAACCGCGTAGACAATGATTTTGAAGTTGCCATATTTGGTCGGCAATTCCGCTTCGGCAGCTCGGCTGATCAGTTTTTCGCTGACGCGTCGATGGGCAATCAACTGCTCGATGCTAATGATTTTCAAATTGTTTTTCTGGGCGATCGCCGAGAGCGAGTCACGCGAGGCGCGGTCGCCGGTTTCATCGAGCACTTCGCAGAGCACTCCCGCGGGATGCAAACCAGCCATTCGGGCCAGATCGACCGAGGCTTCGGTATGCCCGGCGCGGCGAAGCACGCCCCCCTCTTTGGCCAACAACGGGTAGACGTGTCCAGGTCGGACAAATTCGCTGGCTGCACAATCCTCGGCGGTCATCCGCAGGATCGTTTCACTTTTTTCGCGTGCCGTGATCCCCGTTCTCGCGGTACGGATATCGACGGGGGTCATAAAGGCGGTTTTCAGCGGGGCATCGTTCAGCGCGACGATTGGCGAAAGCTCAAGTCGCTTACAGACCTCGGGCAGCACCGAAACGCACAGTTGACCGCGACCGGAGAGCATAAAATTGACGGTTTCGGGCGTCGCTTTTTCAGCGGCACAGATAAAATCGCCTTCATTTTCGCGATCTTCCGCATCCACGACGATCACGACTTCGCCTCGGCGAATGGCTTCTACCGCTTCGGGAACGGTGTTGAGCTCGATGGCCATATTGAACTTTGTACGAGTAAGACGACTAAACAGGGTCGACGAGGAACGTATTATACGATTGTCAACGCAACGCTCCCACCGCCCCATTTTCTTGGTTGGACGGAATTTTCGCGACCGCGAGGATTCGATTGCATTCGGCGTTTAAAGGACTATTGATGCATCATTTTGACCGTTTCGCGACACTCTGTCGCCGCTTCACGATAAACGCCTCCTCCGTACGGCTCGGCTGGCCATGTCTCGGCTGGCCATGTCTGGGCTGGGCATGTACCGCGATCGTTGCTCTGGCGGCCACCAGCCCGCTGACGGCCGCCCCCCCCCCACAAGCTAGCGAAGAAGTTACCGAACAAGTCCAACCGGCCTCGCAATCGGCCACAATGCCATCGGATCGTTCGAGCGACCGAGCGACTTCGGCAGCCAAGTCGGCCGAACCGCGGACGTTTGTGAACCAGCAATACAGTCAGCGTGAGGATCGGACGGGGCTTTGCGACGTCATCCTTCCGGGCGGCCAAGAAACGCCTCCCGGCGGCTTTCCCACCGTGGTAATCGTGCACGGCGGAGCATGGATGAGCGGCGATAAATGGACCATCGAAGGCTATGCACGCTTTTTGGCCGAACATGGCTATGCCACGATCAACATCAATTATCGCTTGGCACCTCGCTACAAATTCCCCTCGCAAGTCGATGATGTTCGCGAAGCGCTGGTGTGGGCCCAAGAGAATGCCACTCGCTTTTCATTGGACCTACGCCGCATCGGACTGTTTGGTTATTCCGCGGGTGGTCATTTATCGCTGCTGGTTTCGGTACTCAGCGACGAACCGATGGAAACCAAATTGGCGTCCAGCGAGTGGGCTGCGGACGACGAACGGTGGCAGAAGCTGCCGGCGATCCAAGCGGTCTGTATCGGCGGCCCGCCGTGCGATTTTCGCAACCTGCCGCCCGAGAACACCGGATTGGCATACTTTCTCGGTGGATCCCGCAGTGAAAAACCGAGTGTCTATGAAGCGGCCTCGCCGACAGCGCACGTCTCTGCCCAGGATCCACCGATTCATCTGATCCATGGGGAAACCGACTCGATCGTGCCGATTCAAAACAGTCTTATGTTTCGCGAGCGAGCCAAAGCGGTGGGGATCCTCTGCGACTTGACCACCATCCCCGGGCAAGGCCATTTGGTCACGTTCTTGAATCCTCAAACCAGCAAGGCGATGATCGAATTTTTTGACAAGGTGTTGTCACAACCGTAGCCAGATTGGCGTCATGGCGGCTACAAACGAGGAAACGAAAACGACGAACCAGACGACGATTTCGTTGAGTAACCGGGTCCACCGGGAGGCCGCGGGGGTGGCGGTGGGGGACGGGGAATGACCGCAGGCTGGATTCGCAACCCTACCGGAATATCAAGTTCCCACTGAGCCAGGTAGGCCCACGGTGTGTCGGGATGTTCAGCGATGCACTTTTGGAGTGAATGGACCGCCGCATCGACCAAATACCTCGACTCGGACGATCGCAGTGCGGCATCGGGCAGCAACGTGATTTCGTTGGTCTCCGGCGACAATGACGATTTCAGATTCAGTGTCGCTGCCAAGTACTCCAGATAGCGTGCTTGCGTGGCATACACGCGTCCTTTGGTCAAAGCGAACGAAGCTTGCCATCGTGGTGAGGTTTCATCTTGCCACGGCACCGCGGTGTCCTCCAAACGCACAATCAACGACTGCAATACTTCACTCGCTCTTTCCATCCGAGTGCGTTCGATTTGCAAGACGCGGGAAAGCTGAGTGCGAAAATTCGCGGGCACGACGTAAGGATGCAGGACCGGGTAAGGGTAAACCGGCGATCGCTCGCCGAGAAACGTCATCCGTGGTGGCACAAACAGCTCGGCTTGCTGGTAACTGAGCGTCGCGGCATCGACCACAAACTTTCGCACCGGATAATCTTGTAGCGAGCGGACATACTGATTGACCGAAGCATAATCAGGCAAATAGTCTTTTCGATTAGCCCATTGATCGACGCTGCGGGTAGCGTCTTCATCGAGCATCGTGAACGAGCCGCCGGTTTGCAGTGCCAACCGCGTCAAGGCAAACGGCCCAAACCCCGAGTGCAATCGCTCGCGATAGGGGCCACCGTACCACGGCGTGTTCGCCGCCACGCTGGCGCCCGACTGTTGCCACAGCGGAAGCGAGGACTCGTGCCAATAGGGAACAAGAAAGCGTTCGGGCAAGGATGTTTCGGGACCTTTCTTGACCGGTAACCAAAACGCGTACTCTCGACCACCGCTGGGGATGTGACACAGCTGCGACCCACGTTCACACCCCATCACCGCATTGGGACCGATCACGTGCACGGCGACTCCGGCGCTGCGGCAATACTCGATCGTATCTTCGAGCCGCAGTGTGTCGTCGCCTGATTCATCCGTCAGGATGACGATCATAATGCGTTCCTGGCGTTTGCGTTGTTCGCGATACAACTGAACCGCTTGCGTGACCGCCGACATCACATTTTCGTCTCCGCTGGTATCGATCGGAACTTTTGTCATCGCCGAAATCGCGCGAGCCCCGACGTGAGTGGGCCGCAAGATTTCTCGCCAATTCTGTCCAAACGCAATCACGCTGCTGAATAGCGTGTTTTCATTCTCTGCTTTGTCGCGTCGCTTGGTATTGAACGCCTCGATCGACTTGTAAAACGATTCCGCGTGATCCGCCATCTGGCTGCGCTTATGCGTCAAGCTTGCCGATGCGTCAAATAGCCACACGATCAACGTGTTGCCCTGTTCAAGTTCGCTACGAATGACGCCGGTCACTACTTCGCCCGCCTCACCGATTCCCGCCGCGGCGATCAACTTGTCGGCTCCCGACGCTTCACGCGTAAGGTTGGACAATTTCTTTTTGGCTTCACCGGCACGGACCTCTTCGCCCCACACGTCACTGCGAGTAAATAATTCCATCGACGCTAACGATGCCGACGGCGGATTGGACATGTCCAGGGCATCCAGTGGCGAAAGATCCGGCGGCGTGTCCAATGGTGCGGCTACGGGTTGCTCAAGTACCGCTGCGGGGGTCATCGATGCCGCCACCGTTGGATCGTACGCGCTGACGGATGCCACCGTGAAATCGGCCATCGCGGAATCGTCAGCGGGATAGGTCGCCCAGATTCGGTGCCCTGCGTCACCCGACAAATGGTCAAACACCCACAATCCCAACGCCAGCAGAAGCAGCGTGTGAAGCACGATCGACAAAAACCATGGTTGCAGTTGTTTCAGCACCGTCGTGGGCGCAGCCGGGGAGGTCGAGAAGTTCAACGCCGGGTTCGGTTCGGCGAATCGGCTCGCGTTGGCTGAGGACGAATTCAATTTGCTGCCTCGATCGTTCATGTTTCGAGAAACCAAGTACAGATACCGTGGCCTCGTGCCTCATTGCATTTCTCGCCGCCCATTTCTCGCCGCTCATTTCTCGCCGCTCGAGGGAATCCGGCAATCCCTTTATTTTGCATCATCCACAATCAGCGATGCGATCCGCCATCACGTTCAGGATACCCATAATTGGTGTCGATTCGGAGCATTTCGAGCAAAAAATTGCGATGGACTGACGGGAACCGCGACTTGCGGGTCCAGTGCAAAAGCGTACCCTTTGTGGCATTCCTTCCTCTCAATGTGCAAATTTCGACGGCAAACTCACGATTCATGACAGGCTCTTTACTGGCGGTTTATTGCATTTTGATCATTGCCGGATCCGTCACGGGAGGATGGCTGCCGGCGATTATGCGGATGACGCACCTGCGAACCCAGCTGCTGATGAGCTTCGTCGCAGGGTTGATGCTGGGGATTGCGATGCTGCACATGCTGCCTCATGCGTTTCACTTGATGCAATCGGCGGCCATGACCGGCGGTGCCGCGTTAGGGGGCATCATCGCGATGTTTATCTTGCTTCGCGCCTTTCACACCCATGCGCATGGGTCGATCGAAACGCCGGGAGGATTAGGGCCCGATGAGGCAACCGACGAGCAGGGACACGGGCATGAACCCAGCCATCACCATGATCACGGGCACGGGCATGATCACGGGCATGATCACGGGCATGATCACGCGCACGGGCACTCGCACGGCAAACATGACCATGCCAAAGACATCGGTTGGCTCGGCATGCTGTTGGGACTCGGATTGCACACGTTGATGGACGGCGTGGCGCTTGCCGCCAGCGTGACGGCGGAATCGCATCACAACCCGTGGCTAGGGCTTGCGGGGTTAGGGACCTTTCTTGCCGTCGTGCTGCACAAACCTTTGGATGCGTTTGCGATTACATCGGTGATGAAAAAGGGCGGCTGGACGCC
This sequence comes from Novipirellula sp., assembly GCF_041583735.1. Taxonomy (NCBI): domain Bacteria; kingdom Pseudomonadati; phylum Planctomycetota; class Planctomycetia; order Pirellulales; family Pirellulaceae; genus Novipirellula; species Novipirellula sp. The sequence continues at coordinate 3,465 of NZ_JBFHFD010000285.1, read as the reverse complement.
CACTCAGCAGAGTTTAGTGAATTTAACTTTCTCGTTGGCGTGTCCGCTGGGTGCGATCGCTTTTTACATCGGTGCGAATCAACTTTCCACCGATGGCACGCTCTTGGGTTGGGGCTTGGCGATCTCGGCAGGCTTTTTCATCTGCATTTCTTTGGCTGACTTGTTGCCCGAAGTTGCCTTTCACGATCATGACCGGCTCAAATTGACCGCGGCGCTATTGATCGGCGTTGCGTTGGCCGTTGGCATCGAAAGTTTACCAGGCCATAGCCACACTCCCGCCGCCCCGGCAGCAAACATCGAGAATCAAATCGACACGCCGACGCAATCCGAGTGACGATTGCAACGAACCGTGTGTTGTTGTCCCCCTCAAGCCCGCAGGATTCGAACGTGCAATTCGTAACGGACTGGTTCTGGAGTCTCCAGTGGGAGCGTTTGGTTCCCGAATTGATCGGCAAGGCGTTGGGCTTTCTGAGCGGTTTTGCGGCGAGTTGGTTTTTGCTGTTTCGACGGCGGCTCAATGCACTACAGCGGATGCAGTCGGGCGATTCCGATGACTTTATCTTCCAGATGCATCATCTGAGTCCAGTGGCGGACCATGACGAGGACGTCGTGCTGCTGTTTCGCAATGTCGCTCCCAAGACCACGCTGAATGATCTGTACGACAACGAAGCGGTGCGGAACGTTGTCAAAAAAATCGCGGATCAAACCACGCTCGACGACCCGATCTTGAAGACCGAGGGGACACTTGGTTTTGAACTGCTCAACGATGCCGTCGGGCATATCGCTGGCTTGTTAGCGACCACGCCATTTCCACGCAAAGCGTGGCTGTTCGTGATGACATGCGAAGACCGACAAGCGGTACGAAAAAAGTGCGTTCGATGTTTCTTGATCCAACCCGCAGATCTGGAAAAGTTTTTTGATTGGAACTGGTGCCAACACCACGTGCGGGTGGAAAAACCATGGCACTGGTTCCGCGTGGTGGCGCTGCACCGGATCGCATGTGCATGGAAGTCCGAGCAACAAATCGCGATCGAGGAATCCTCACGCTCGCAGGAACTCGACATGCCGCTTGTCGACAAACAAGTCCGTCACGACCGCATACGCGTGCTGTCGCTCGGTTTAAACGAAGAGGAGTGTCCAATTGGCCAGCCTCACCGAATCGCCTGGAACAGCCATCTAGCAAGCCTGGAAGCGATGGGACTACAACTCACCGCCGCGACACCGAAAACGAACAACGACGCCCACGTTAACACGGCGACGGATCACGCCGTCAATGCCCCCAAGCTGTTAGACTAACGCAGCGATTGCGTTCTCACCGTCCATCCACCCCACACTGCAGACACGATGCTTCAAGATCCCCCGGAATCCAATTACGATATTCGATTTGAGCTATTCGGATTTCCAGTCCGAATCGCTTGGTCGTTTTGGCTAGGTGCGTTGATTTTTGGATTTAATTTGGTCCGTGGCGTCGACGGAATGTTCCTTCACTCGGGCGATGGCAGTCCAGGGCAACTGCCGCTGCTGATGCTCTGGGCGCTGTGCATGTTGGTGTCGATTTTGATCCACGAATTGGGGCATGCGTTTGCGTTTCGCCAGTTTGGAATTCAGTCGTCGATCGTGCTGTATCACTTCGGTGGCCTTGCGATACCGAGCAGCTCGTTTGGGATGGGACGCTCGGCAGGCCGGTTAACCGAGAAGCAAGATTTGTGGGTCGCTCTGGCCGGTCCGCTTGCTCAAATCGTCTCGGCAGCGTTATTAGTCGGGGGTTTAAAAGTCGCAGGCTTTCGAATCGAAGCGTTGGCGATTGTTGACAGCGTGGTGCCACTTGGATTGGCCAAGATCCCTGGCGTGATGGAAGGAGATCCGATCACAAGTCATGGTTTGTATGCGATTGTTTTGTTTTACATTTTCCCAAGTGTCTTGTGGGCGCTGTTGAATTTGGTGCCGGTATGGCCACTCGATGGTGGCCGGATCATGAACTCACTTGTGATGATCAATGGTGGCCAACGTGATCAAGCGTTGTGGATCAGTGTGATCAGCGCAGGATTGTTGACCCTGTACGCATTCAAACAGCACCAAACGTTTATGGGCATTTTGTTTTTGTCATTAGCGTTTAGCAATTACCAAATGTTGCAACAGACGGGGCGTTGGCGATAAATCATTTGCAAATTTTGTGTTCACAGAGCAAGTTTTTTTGCAGTGATGTGGCTTGCAATACCGAAGTTGAATTTCAATCACGTGCAAACGCATAAACAGTGTCTATGCAAGATGATTCAATGCATTTTCCATCTTCAATGAATCAATCCTAAGCAACAAAAACGCGTTCACTTACCAAAAAAAAATTTCATCGCAAGCACTTTTTTCATGAAAAAGATGTTGCGGAATTCTCAGAAGCGCGTACAGTTACGCGCAGTTTCTAAACGGTTGAAAGCAAGAGCAACACTGATGTGGATCATCAACGCTCTGAGATTCAACTTCCAATCACGATTGGTGAGCCGTGGCCGGTGACTTTTAGAACGCTGTTCTAATAAAGTCACAAGGACTCACTAACGTGCCCTTTCTCGCGGAGGAAGAACGTGGCCAAGAAAAAAGCAACCAAGAAAAAAGTTACGAAGAAGGCAGCCCCTAAGAAAGCTGCAAAGAAAGTAACGAAGAAGAAGGTTACGAAGAAGGCAGCTCCAAAGAAAGCTGCTAAGAAAGCAACCAAGAAGAAGGCTACTAAGAAAGCAGCTCCAAAGAAGGCTGCTAAGAAAGTAACCAAGAAAAAGGCCGCTAAGAAAGCAGCCAAGAAAGCTACTAAGAAGAAGACCGCTAAGAAGCGTCGCTAGTCCGCTGGACAGCTCTTCTCTTCTGAGTAGAACCGAAGTTAAAAAAAGCCGCGTCGGAGTTCATTCTCTGATGCGGCTTTTTTCGTTTCAAAAGACTCAAGAAGTGCCATTTTGGCAGTTTTAGCGGGGATAAAAACAGATCCCTGCAATCAGGGCTGCACCGGCCGTGTGCTACAGCGTCGGCAAGCTTGGCTTGGGTGGGTTTGCAGCGGCCTTGGACGCCAACGTGCGAACAAGTGCCTTGGCCGCAGCTTCGATCGGAGTGCGTGCTCGCGCGTTTTCAGCAAGCACGTTGGCGAGCCGTCCCTCGTCGCCACCGGTTCGCAAGTCGATATCGATCGGCAGCGCTCCTAGAAACGGAACATTCAACTCTTCGGCCTTCGCTCGAGCACCGCCACGGCCAAAGATGTCATAGGTCTTGCCGCAATCGGGACACATAAACCCGCTCATGTTTTCGACCATTCCCAAAATCGGAATGTTTACCTTGCGAAACATGCTGATCGCCTTGATCGCATCGAGCAGTGCAACCTCTTGCGGGGTGCACACCACCACACTGCCCGCCAACGGTAACGCTTGTGAGAGCGTCAACGCAACGTCCCCCGTTCCTGGTGGCATATCGATCACCAAATAATCCAGT
>NZ_JBFHFD010000284.1:0-10303 GCF_041583735.1 Novipirellula sp. | reverse complement strand
TTTCTGTCGCACCAATCTTTCTGTCGACTCAACCGAAGAGTCACCGCAGGTCGTGTGTCGTTGGAACTTGGCAGCTTCACTCGGAACCTTCCCCACTCGTATATTCTCAGCGTCCGGGTTCACGAAACTACGATTACTCGGTCTGTCCAGGCCGCAATTGACGACAGAAACATTGGTGCGACAGAAAGATTAAAAACTTCAGCCTGCCTCGCAAAACTTTTCTGTCGCACCAATCTTTCTGTCGACTCAACCGCAGAGTCATCGCAGGTTACGCGTCGCGGAGAGTCAGACGGTTCACGACCGAACTTCCCTAGTCGAAAAACCTTAACTTCCAGATACACAATGCCACCACTCACCGGGGCAGTGCACTCGTTCGGGGCCAGTGGCCTGAGGCCGTCTTGTCAAAATTCTTGGCGACTTTCGCTACGGCGTGCTGGGGTGCTCGAGTGTGCAAATACGGGCGATGGCGGTGTGCGATTGTCGCCTTGATTTCGGAATACGGTCGATGCAAACGTGTGCAGTTGGCGGATAACGTCATTTTTGCGATCACAATTTGTCACAATCGTTTGGCACTAATATTGCTTCGCTTGGCGGCAACGAATCTCACCAGGTGATTCTCGCGATTTCCAAAACGTTCTTTCGACACGATGACTACAGGAGGATCGAATGGCCGCTACGGTGTCCAATAGGGTGCATGGTATTGGCCTGCAAATCCATGTTATGGGTACCAATGTTACGACAAGACCCGCTGAACAAGATCGTATGCAGTTGGCGGACCAGCGATGAGTGACAACCCGCGACATGTGCATCCGATCTACGATCTGTTTCCCATCGAGATCGACGGCTTCGAATCCTTAACCGAACTCGCTTTAGACCTTCGCTCATCGTGGAACCATGCAACCGACGAGGTTTGGCGTCGCTTGGACGCGGAATTGTGGGAAATCACTCAAAACCCGTGGGTCGTGCTGCAAACGGTTTCGCGTCAGCGGATCGAGCACGTTCTGGGCGATGCGGCGTTTCGGGCGAAGGTCGATCGGTTGGTCGAGATACGCCGACAAACGGCGGAGCAAGCTGCGTGGTTCCAGCAAACTCATTCCGAATCACCACCGCTGACGTGCGCCGCCTACTTCAGCATGGAATTCATGCTCAGCGAGGCGTTGCCGATCTATTCAGGCGGCCTCGGAAATGTCGCGGGCGACCAACTCAAAGCGGCCAGCGATCTTGGTGTGCCGGTCGTCGGCGTGGGGCTGCTGTATCAACAGGGCTATTTCCGCCAATCCATCGACAACGCGGGACACCAGCAAGCGTTGTACCCCTACAACGATCCCGGCCAGCTGCCGATTCGGCCGCTGCGGGACGCCGATGGTGAATGGCTGCGTCTAAAGATCGAACTGCCCGGTTATGCAGTTTGGCTGCGTGCGTGGCAGGTTCAAGTCGGACGCGTGAAACTGTATCTACTGGACAGTAATGATGCCGCGAACTTCCCGGCGCATCGCGGCATCACTAGCGAGTTGTATGGCGGTGGGCACGAACTGCGTTTGCGACAAGAACTGATCTTGGGGATTGGGGGTTGGCGTTTGCTTGCCGAGCTCGGGATCACTCCCGAAGTTTGCCACTTGAACGAAGGGCACGCCGCGTTTGCGGTTCTGGAACGAGCTCTTCAGTTTATGGACGCATCGGGGCAACCGTTTGAAGTCGCGTTGGCGGTCACGCGTGCAGGAAACTTGTTCACCACGCACACGGCGGTGGCGGCAGGTTTCGATCGCTTTGCACCTGCGTTGATCGAACAGCATCTGCGTCGCTATGCCGAACAGAAACTGGGGATATCGTTACACGACTTGATGGCACTCGGTCGGCTGAACCCAAATGATGAATCTGAACCCTTTAACATGGCGCTGTTGGCGATCCGGGGAAGCGGCAGCGTCAACGGTGTCAGTCGTTTGCACGGCCAAGTCAGTCGCCACATCTTCGAACCGCTGTTTCCGCAGTGGCCCGCCGACGAAGTGCCGGTGGGACACGTGACCAACGGCGTCCATGTGCCAAGTTGGGATTCGGCTGCAGCGGACGACGTTTGGACCCAGATGTGTGGCAAGGACCGCTGGCTAGGAACAAGCGAGACGCTGGAGTGTGACATTTGCCGTGTCTCGGACGAGAAACTATGGCAGTTTCGCGTGGATGCCACTCACCGATTGGTAGACTACGCCCGCAAACGATTGTCGCGGCAATTGGCGAGTGCAGGTTCATCCCCCGAGGAAGTCGAAGCGGCCAAACATTTGTTTGATCCGAACCTGTTGACACTTGGTTTCGCGCGCCGCTTTGCCACCTACAAACGGCCGAATTTGTTGCTGCATGATCCCGATCGGCTACTGCGATTGTTATCGGATCCCGAGCGCCCCGTTCAACTCGTGATCGCCGGCAAGGCACATCCTGCGGACCGTGCCGGCCAGGATCTGATTCGCGAATGGATCGATTTCATTCTGCAACCTATCGCACGCCAACACGTGATCTTTATCAGCGACTATGACATGTTACTGGCCGAACAATTGGTGCAAGGTGCTGACGTTTGGATTAACACCCCTCGGCGGCCTTGGGAAGCAAGTGGAACCAGCGGCATGAAGGTGTTGGTCAATGGTGGCATCAATCTATCCGAGCTAGACGGTTGGTGGTCCGAAGCCTACACGCCCGAAGTCGGCTGGGCGATCGGTGATGGCAACGAACATGGCGACGATCCCGCTTGGGATGCAGTCGAAGCCGAACAGCTTTACAGTGTACTTGAAAACGAGGTTGTTCCCGAATTCTATCAGCGAAATGAACAAGGCATCCCCACGCAGTGGATGGCCCGCATGCGAGCGAGCATGTCGCAATTGACCCCGCAATTCTCTGCGGTTCGCACAGTGCGTGAGTACACACAGCAACACTATCTTCCCGCCGCCATCGCATACCACCACCGCGCAGCGTACAACGGTGCGGGCGGCACCAGCATTGTCAACTGGGAACATTCGCTTCGTGAGAAGTGGGCATCGCTGAAGTTTGGTGAGGTGAGATTGCAGTCGAGTGAAAACGAGCACACGGTTGAAGTCGACGTCTACCTCGACGGACTCGATCCGAATTTCGTTCGAGTGGAGTGGTATGCCGACCCTCTGGACGGAGAAGACGCGGTTCGTCAGGAAATGTTGCGAACCGAGCCACGTGGGTCCACCACAGAAAACTGGGCGACTTACCACACCACGGTAACCGCGACACGCCCCGCATCCGATTTCACGCCACGGATCGTGCCCAAACACGCAAACGTCGCGGTACCCCTAGAGCTGGATCTGATCCGGTGGCAGCAATGAAGCGAATCCCCCCGTAGCGAAACTCGTCAAACGTTTTGGCCAGCCACACACTGTTCGCCCAAAAGGGAAGCCCGCGAGCACCGGTCACTCGAGCGTCACGGCTGACTTCAGCAACATGCTTCACATATTCACAGCGTTTCCCGAAACTCTGCGTGACGTTCGCTACCACACCAATTATCCACCACGATTTCGATCAAAACTGCCGGCACAACTCACGACATCATCAGGAGTCTCATGATGACAACGCTCACATTTTCATCAATCCTGTCCTCTGAATTGCTGCAAAACATCGACGCCTATTGGCGTGCGGCCAACTATTTATCGGTGGGGCAAAATTTTCTGCACGACAATCCGCTGCTCAAAAACGCCGCTGCGGTTGTTGGATGTCAAAAACATGTTGCTCGGTCACTGGGGAACCTTGCCGGGTCAGAACTTTATTTTCGCTCATCTGAACCGCGTGATCAAAATGCTGAACGAACATCAATGCGAAAGCTGGCTCGAGGGTTATCGATCGACGGCACGCCATGAATGTTCAATTGCTACGAAGCGTTTATCCAAATCGTCGATTCGATGTTCAATCAGCACGCCAAATGGTTAAAGGTGACGAACCATCTGGCGTGGCGACACAAAACTGCATCGCTGAACGACTTGCTTGCTTCGCATGTGTGGCGGCAGGACCACAACGGATTCACGCACCAAGATCCCGGATTCATCGATCACGTGGTAAACAAGAAAGCGGAGGTCGTGCGAGTGTATTTGCCGCCTGATGCGAATGGTTTGTTGTCCGTCATGGATCACTTTTTGCGAAGTCGTGACTACGTCAATGTCGTAATCGTAGGCAAACATCCCGCACCACATTGGTTGACGATCGAAGCAGCAGAGAATCACTGCACCGCGGGCACCAGCACCTGGAAATGGGCGAGCAACAACGATGAATAACTGGGAAAAGATCGAAGGAACGCCTTACCCGTTGGGCGCGACGTGGGTCGACGATGACGCGGCGTTCAACTTCTCGCTGTATTCGAAACATGCCGAAACCGTGCGGTTACTCTTGTTCTCAGCGAGTAACGTCGTTCACCCTGTTTACGAACACACGCTGGACTATCTGAAGAACAAATCGGGCCCGGTTTGGCATTGCCGAATCAGCAAATCGGATGCCGCCGACGCCATCTACTACGCCTATCGTGTGGACGGTCCGCCTCCGCAGCCCGGTTACGATTGGCACAGCTTTGACTTTGAAAAAGTCTTACTCGACCCGTGTGCTCAAAGCGTTTACTTTCCCGACGACTTCAGCCGCGATGCCGCACGGCGTCCTGGGTCCAATGCGGGCCAAGCACCGCTGGGGGTGTTACCGGACCGGCTATGTGGTTTTGATTGGCAAGACGATCGGCAACCTCGTCACGGCAGCGATTTGGTGATCTATGAGTTGCATGTCAAAGGGTTCACGCAGCACCCCGACTCGGGTGTTGCGGACCTGCATCGGGGCACTTTCCTTGGCGTCATCGACAAAATTCCCTACCTCGTCGAATTGGGCATCACCGCCGTCGAGCTGATGCCGATCTTTCAGTTTGATCCCGATGATGGCAATTATTGGGGTTACATGCCGATGAACTTTTATTCGCCGCATCACGCCTACGCGACCTTTCCCGACGCGTGTCAACAACAGCACGAATTCCGAACGATGGTCAAGGCACTGCACGCGGCGGGCATCGAGGTGATCTTGGACGTCGTCTATAACCACACTTGCGAAGGCGACCAACGCGGACCGACGTATAGCTTTAAAGGGATCGACAGCAGTTCGGCTTATATGATGACAGGTGACCCCGATGCACCGTTTGCCAATTACAGCGGCACCGGCAACACGCTACATACCGCAAACCGAGCCGTCCGTCGACATATCATCGACAGTCTGCGGTTCTGGGATGCAGAAATGCGGATTGATGGATTTCGCTTCGACCTAGCCTCTATCTTCACCCGCAACTCCGATGGTTCGATCAATTTGGATGACCCGCCGATCATTAGTGAAATCGGTACGAACGCCGATCTCACCAACAATCGTTTGATCGCCGAACCATGGGATGCCGGCGGAGAATTCCAGCTCGGCCGAAAATTCCCAGGCCAGCGATGGATGCAGTGGAACGCACATTACCGAGACACACTGCAGCGTTTCGTTCGTGGCGACGATGGAATGGTGGCTGATCTGATGACGCGGCTGTACGGCAGTGCGGATCTGTTCCCGGATGATCGGATGCACGCGTATCAACCGCCGCTAAGCGTCAACTACATCACATCGCACGACGGGTCCACGCTGTACGACCTTGTTTCGTACAACCAAAAACGCAATTGGGCTAACGGACACAACAACACCGATGGCAGCGAGGAATCGAGCTGGGACAGCGGTTGGGAAGGAGACGAAGGGGTGCCGCCTGAAATCCTCCGTCTTCGCAAACAGCAAATCAAGAATTTCATCAGTTTGTTGATGTTGTCCAACGGAACGCCGATGTTCCGCATGGGCGACGAATTCATGCAAACACAGCGAGGCAACAACAATCCGTACAATCAAGACAACGAAACAAGCTGGCTCGCCTGGAGCCGTTTGCGAGAGCACAGCGATGTCTTTCGATTCGTTAAACAAATGATCGGCTTTCGCAAATCGCATCCGTCGATCAGCCGTTCACGGTTCTGGCGCGACGATGTGAAATGGTACGGCAGCGGCCACCACGTTGACTTTTCGACGTCGTCAAAACAACTCGCCTACGCGTTACACGGAGCGTCGCAGAACGACTGTGATCTCTACGTCATGATCAACGCCGACGCCAGATCGATCGAATTCGGAATCCAAGCTGGGACGCCGGGATCGTGGATCCGTATCGTGGATACGTCGCGTCCAAGTCCTGATGATTTTACTGCGTCTGCCCACAAGCCAATCCAACAAGCATCCTACATGGTCGCGGGGCGGTCGGTGGTGATCCTGGCGAATGCGACTTCGCAAACGCCGTAGACACCATCCATCGTCCGAGACGAAGCTTCTTGGTAAAAAGCGGTTTTTGCGACGATGCTGGTCTTTTTACGAGGCGGTGTTAGCGATCAATTCGTTTTGAAAATCGGTCCAAAACGCTTTTCCATTGGCGTACTGGATCGGATCGATACGAGATTTGAAGGCTTCGAGATAGCCTAGATAGCTGTCGGCGTAGTCGACATACGAGTACTCGGGGTCCGCCATGGGATTGACGAAACGCGGGTCGCCCGGTTCGACTTGGTAGGCGAAGGCCCCAGATTCATCGACGTGAAAATTCGCCAGCAGCGTTGGCAATTTCATCTGCAATTCGTAGAGACCTCGTTCGCCCCAATCCATGCCTTCGGTCGCAGCCTCGAAAGCCTGTGCCACCGGTGTCGGCGTGGTGCTGTCGGGAAACCGCAGTCCCCAAGCGGCACCGGACTGGGTAAGACCGTCGCGATTCATATCGACCTGAGCTGCGGGCGGAATCAGCAAATTCATCGCCCCTTCTTCGCTCAACGAATCGACTTGGATCGGATTGGCTAAATGATGGATGCCTTGGACCACAGCCATCTCATCTTTGGAAAGTGACGACAAATACGCTTTGGGAGCAACGTAGCCGCCATTTTCATAGGCATTTTGAATGAGATCGCCGTACTGTTTTCCAAGTTCTCGCGGTGCCTCGGTCGTACGGTAGCGGCCTTGCAACTCGAGCTGGAACCATCCGTCCCACGCCTCCTGGATCTGCGTTGGAAGCGGTTCGTCGGATTCGAGCGGTTCCGCCGAGGCATAGCCCGCATGCCCGGCGCCGGCCAACACTTCGCTAAACACGTTTTGCAGACTGTGTTCCGCGTCCAAACGTCTTTGCTGCAACGTGCGAAAGGCGGGGGTTGTGTCCGAAATTTCCATCGTTGCGGATCCGAATGAAGACGACAACAAATAGCGTCTATAATCGGATCATGCGGCATTGACTCTTGAGCCGAATCAAGGAAATGCACCGGGATAATTCACGTCGTGTTGGATGGTGACGTTTTTGCGTAGCGGAAGTCGTGCGTGACTTTCGATCCACGATCGGGTACCGCAGAGGTTCTTGACGAGTTTCACTACGAAATTATGTCACAGCGAGCGCCGAAATGGCCGCCAAACTCAGCAGGCTCCTCAGCTGATGTGAGCATCGAGCCCTTGCATCTGATAGCGAAAATCGAACTGCAAATCGGGATGCAGTTTCTCCATCGCCTTATCGATCTTTTTCAACTGGGTCGCGTACATATTCGCACTGACTCTGCAGCTACGAAATCGAATTTTCCGCTCGACAAATTGTCGACAAAAGTGGATGCGGATTCGCAGTTCGGTTTCTTTGTTGCCAGAGTAGCGAATGTATTTGTCCATCCAGCGAACGATCTTTCGCATCGTCTTTTTATGGATGGTATGAGACGCAGGGAGCTGCTGATCGATCTCGTCACAGACCGCGTCCGCATACCCAATTTCGTCATCCGCATGCATCAGTAGATAGGTCAACAATTCTTTGTTGTCGACTTTGTATTTTGCCAGACGAACGCATGCATCGAGCAATTCGTCGCGGTCCAGGTTCGCGAGCGACTTTTTCAGCTCATGGATCGATGCCGCCTTCATGGATTGTTTTTTTTGTTTGGTTGGGGGGATTCCGTGGCGAAAGTCGCCAAGACTTTCGGTGGTCTGGGGTGGCGGAAATCGGATTGCGTTTGACGAAATTCTTGACGGCTTGTTGATTTAGTCGTACGACGGACTTCCTAGTCCGTCCAGTACACGATTGACGGACTAGGAAGTCCATCATACACCCCTTGCCGCAGGAAACTTCACTAAATCAACAAGCCGTTGACGAGTTCCGCTACGGGAAGCCATGTCCGAACGAAACTCTTGACGAGTTCCGCTACACATCGAGGTTGCTCACAAGAGGATGAGCGTGGAATAACACGACTGGGGCCGGACTCACTGCCGGGCAGCGTACTCGGATTCTTCGATCCACGTCAGATCACTCCAATACCCGGTATCATTAGATTGAGCTTCGCCAGGGGTGGTGCGGCCGTTCAAAACGATATCGGTGAGCTTCTTTTGCAGCGAATCGGCGATCTCGGGATGCAGCGAAATGACGTTCGACGCTTCCGCCGGGTCTTTGGCAAGGTCGTACAACTCGTATTTGGCCTTTGCGTGCGGCAGCACCAATTTCCATGTTCCTTCGGTGACCGAGAAACGTCCCGCAACGCTGTGGTTGATCAGCGGTAGTCGTTCGTGCTTTGCATCGGGATCGACCAGCACCGAGGCAAAACTTTGGCTGTCTTCGCCGGCATCTTCGGGAAGCTCGACATCGAGAATGTCGGCCAACGTCGCCAACACGTCCAATTGTCCCACCAATGCGTCACAGCGGCGACCGGGCTGGGCAATCCCGTTTGGCCAACGCACGAAACACGGGACGCGATGGCCGCCTTCGTAGATATCGCGTTTGCCGCCTCGATAGATCGAACTGCTGTCGTGATCAAATTTTTCGATCCGCTGTTTCCACGACTTTTCCGGGCCATTGTCGCTGCTGTAGACAATCATGGTATTTTGATCCAAACCCGATTGCTCGAGAAACTTCAAGATACGCCCAACGTGGTAGTCCGTTTCGATCACAAATTCGCCATAGCCGCCTGCGTTGCCTTGCCCGTGGAATTCAGGCAACGGGCACACCGGGTAATGTGGCGAAGTGTAGGGCAGATAAACAAAAAACGGTTTGCCTGATTTTGCATCGCTCGTCTTGCCCTCCATCCACTGAATCGCCTTGTCCGTGAACCGGGTCAAACATTGGTTGTCGATGAAATCGGGTGCCACCTCCATGCCTCTTGTGCCGACCACCTTGGCGGTTTCCTCGGGCGAATCTTGATAGGGTGGCATGATACGATAGTCGACGTGCCGATCGTTGGGCTTCTTTGCCGTGAACATCGTCGGTGGCACCTTGGCATAACGCCCTTCGAACCATGCCAAGACACCATAGTTCAGCGACGCCGGAACGCCGTAGAAATAGTCGAATCCCTTGTCCAGCGGCATGTCTTTTACCGGTTTTGTCCAATCACGATCGCGATAACTTGAACCGGGAAAGTCCATCCCCAAATGCCACTTGCCCACCATTGCGGTGTGGTATCCGTTATCGCGGAGCAACGACGCCAACGTCATGCGGGAATCGTCAATCAAACACTTTCCTTCGGCGCCCATCACGTTTTTCTTCATTTTCGTTCGCCATGAATAGCGGCCTGTCAACAATCCGTAGCGAGACGGGGTGCAAACCGAGTCCGAGCTATGGCCGTTGGTGAACGCGATCCCTTCGGCAGCAAGCCGATCTAAATTGGGTGTCTGGAACTTCGCCTCCGGGTTCAAACAGCTGGCGTCCCCAAACCCTTGGTCGTCTGTATAGATCACGATCACATTGGGTTTATCAGCAGCGGCCAAAAGCGTTTGCGGAACAATCAACAAGGCAAATAGCAAAGGTACCAGTGACTTCATGGCAGCGTGTTTCTTTAGACAAGGGAGGAGAAATGGATCGAATCAGGTTTTGCCGGTACGAGTCAGGCATTGCGGATCGAACGTCACGAAAGTCCGTGAAGCGAGAAGAATCTCAGCGACGTATCGAACAATCACTCCGACGCTGGCCTTCCGACGCGGACCTTCCGATGCTGGCCAGCGATGCCCCCCAGCCGTCGCCAAGGATCCCGCCGCCGTGTTCTCAGTCATGATTTTAACGGAACAAGCATGACCAGCGTAACAAGATTTATCGTTTAGTTTCGTGGTGACGGAGCATCAAAAGGTTGATACGTGAAAGTCGGTGGTAGACAATAGCGGTCACGATCATCCACATCTGCCGATTATGATAATCGATTTTGACGCCAAAGCGTTAAACGAACTCATTGCGAAGCCATTTTATGACTGAATCCGAAGACCACGCTACCCCGGACGCTGT
>NZ_JBFHFD010000283.1:0-10328 GCF_041583735.1 Novipirellula sp. | reverse complement strand
GGATCGATCGATACACTACGCGGCTCGACAAAACGCCCTTACGCTTGAATTCACTTGAGAGTGCATAAATGTACGCTATCGTTGTAGATGGTGGCCGCCAATACCGCGTCGAACCTGGCATGGAAGTTGACATCGACTTCCGCGATCTTTCCCAAGGTTCCGAAATTACCTTCGAAAAAGTCCTCGCGGTTAGCGCTGACGACGGTTTGAAGCTTGGTTCGCCCACTTTGGATGGTGCCTCGGTTACCGCATCGGTAATTGGCCCTAAGAAAGACAAAAAGATCTATATCCAGAAGTTTCGCCGACGCAAGCACAGCAAGCGTCGTACGGGACATCGCCAAATTCACACGCGTGTCAAGATTGAAAAGATCGCTGTCTAAGGACGTTTGAGCGAAAATCGACGTGCCTTCTCCGCAAATCACCGATTACGTGCTTGGGACCATTTTGGGTGTCGGCACCGTCGGTACGATTTATGAGGCGACGGAAAAAGAGACCGGCGCGCGGGTTGCAATCAAAAAATTGCACCCCGGTGTTAGCCGTGACAAGCTAATCCGAGCTCGCTTTCGCCGTGAAGTCACGATTCTGGAACGATTGCGTCACCCCAACATCATCGCCTCGTTTGGTGGAGGCGAAGCCGACGATGGTCAGCTCTATTACATCATGGAGCTGGTGGAAGGGGGGACGGTCGGCGAATTGCTCGAGACGCGAGGACGACTTGTTTGGCAGGTGGTTGTTGATATCGCTCGGCAAATCTGTTCGGCGCTGCAGTGCGCTCACAATCACGGGGTTATTCACCGCGATTTGAAGCCCGGCAATCTCTTTCTGACCAAGTCAGCGGTCGTCAAATTGGGCGATTTTGGAATCGCCCGCGATTTGCACGACAACGATATCACGACTACTGGTTTGACCGTCGGCACTCACGCCTACATGTCACCTGAGCAGATCACCGGGGACGCGATGATTTCGGGGAAAACCGATCTGTACGCGCTGGGGTGCTGTCTGTTTGAGATGTTGACGGGGCGGAAGCCGTTTTTGGGCGAGAATTTTGCTCAATTATTCGAGCAGCATCTGCGTTCCAAGCCGCCGCGAGTTCGCGATCTGCTTCCCGAATGCCCCCCCGAGCTCGATGAGATCATTGACCAATTGCTGCAGAAATTGCCCGATGATCGACCCTTCAATGCTCGCTCGGTCCAAGGCGTGATGCTGCAGCTGGGCGAAAAGTACGATTTGCACGCGGAGCGGCTTCCCGATGCGTTAGGCGGGGATGTGGCGGCAGAATCGGTCACTGAAAAGGGACGCCAAATCCTCGAGCAGCAAATCAGTGACCGGCTGAACCGAGCCACCAATCCCGAGGTCAGTTGGGGGCGGTTGGTATTGGTAGCGGCCGTGATCGGCGGCATGGTAATTGCCGCAATCGTATTTGCACCGTAACGCAATCTCGGTCGATGCCGCGTGAATCTCTCGGATGCGTGGTAACACAACTCGAGTCGCTTTTGTATAAAGCACGTCGATGACCTTTCTATCAAACGCAGGAACCCCTACCAATGTCCCACCTGATGAATGCAACAAAATCCTTTTTACAGTTTGGCGGGTTGGCTCTCGTCTCTCTTTCACTAATGACGAGTTCGACGATGGCACAAGACGACGCCGCTAAAACAGAAGATGCGCCGCGAAAATACGAAAAACAGGCTGACGAGATCGGCTATTTCTTGGGCGTTTCGCTCGGCCAGCAAATGAGCAACCAAGGCTTCCAAGCCGAAGACATGAATTTCGAAACGCTGATCGCGGGTCTGAAAGACGGATTGGCCAGCAACGAGCCTGCCATGGGCGATGATCAATTGCGTGAAGTCCAGGGTAAGATGGAAACGATGCTTCGCAAACGCCAAGAAGAAGCGATGCTGCGAAACAAAGAAAAGGGCAAGCTATGGCTTGAGCAGAACGCCAAGAAAGAAGGTGTGAAAACGCTTGAAGGTGGCGTTCAGTATTCGGTGATCAAAGAAGGCAAAGGGGCTTCGCCCACCGCATCGGACAAGGTCAAAGTTCACTACACCGGCAAACTGATCGACGGCACGGTCTTTGACAGCTCGGTCGCGCGGGGAACCCCCGCGGAATTCATGGTCGGCCAAGTCATCCAAGGCTGGCAGATGGCGCTTCAGCAAATGAAGGTTGGATCGAAGTGGATGCTTTACATCCCTTCGGAACTGGCCTACGGCGAGCGCGGCAGCCAGGGGGCGATTGGCCCCAATGAAGTGCTCGTCTTTGAAGTCGAGTTGCTCGACATTCTGTAGTCGTAAGCAGCCCTCACGCGTGAAAGCCGAGTCAAGCGACTCGGCTTTTTTCGTAGCATAGGCCTCTTCGTAGTGGATCTTTAGCAAGATCCACTACGCTAGGTTATTTGCTTCGCATCCTGGGCTTCTCAGACCGTTCCCCTCGACGCAGGCACGGGGCTAAAGAGGTGCTTACTTGGCTGCGTCGAAGCGGTAGATGCACTCGCCGCGGACGCTGTTGGTCAGGTAATAGACCTCGCCCGCTGCATCTTGCCCGAACGCCAGCACCGGGATGCTGTCGGGAAGGACTTGATCGTTGCGGGTCGCTTTGCCCGTTTCCGGATCGTACGACAATGCCCATACGCTGCCGGTGACGTAGTCGGCGTAGATGTACTTGCCCTTTAGATCCGCACTGCGATCGCTGCGATAAACACGGCCACCCGTGATCGATTTGCCAATCTCGTGATCGTATTCCCATACCGGCTCGATCGGCTCACTGACGCTTTCGGGCACCGCTTGGTTGCCAAACGGATGCGTGCCTTCGCGGCTGCTCCAGCCATAGTTTCCGCCTTTAGTGATCACGTCGACTTCTTCCCACAATTCTTGCCCAACATCGCCAGCCCACAGGCGACCCGAGGCAGGGTCAAAGGCAATTCGCCATGGATTGCGAAGTCCATAGGCGTAAATTTCTGGCAGGGCACCCGCGTGGTTCACGAACGGGTTGTCTGTGGGGATCGCATAGTTTTTGCCATCGCCCGCGTTGTCGACATCGATCCGTAGGATCTTGCCGAGAATCTTGCCGAGGTCTTGGCCGGCGGAGTATGGATCGTTGCGAAGTCCGCCGTCACCGAGTCCGATATACAAATAGCCATCAGGACCAAATTCGATGCTGCCACCATTGTGGTTTTGGAACGGTTGGTCGATCTCCATCAACACCACTTCGGATTTGGGGTCAGCTTGATGGGGATTGTCCTTGGACATCGTGAAGCAAGATATGATCGACTTTTTCGCATCCGCCAACGAGTAGTAGACATAGAACTTTTGGTTCGTTTTGAACTCGGGGTGCATCGCGAGTCCCAGCAGCCCTTGTTCGTTTGCGCCTCGTTTTTGCCAGTCGTAAACCTTGTCTCGCAAATCCAGTACGAGTTGGGATTCAGTGACGTCTGGCTTGTTTTCGAACGTCCAGACCATGCCGCGTTGCGAGATGGTGTAAAGCCGCTCTGGAATGTCTTTGGCGTAGGTTAATTCGATCAAACGCAACGGGCGGACTTGGCCGGCATCATCGACGGCTTCCCATTGATCCCACTGCAGATTTGGGAACGCCAAGACGCTCTTCATGCCAAGTTTTCCGTCGATCGGTTGCTTGACAGGTTGGCCATCTGTGAGTCGGCGGACCTTGATATTTCGGTACGCCACCACGTCGCCGTGATCTTGCAGGCAGAGATGCCCTTTGCCCGCTTCGCCGAAGCCCTCCCACTTGGCGAACTTGCTTGCGGCCACACGGTCTTTCCAGGTCTTGTCGCCGAGTTTGAAGTTGTAGTAACGCACGCCGTTCATACAGACGCTGCACTGATCCTTAGCGATACGCAAGTACAGTTCATTCCATTGGCCGGCCGGGCGGGTGGCGTCAATCGGAGTTTCTTCGCCTGGAGCGTTGCCGGGTTTGTAGAGCTGGTACAGCCAACCCGCCTTTTGCGGA
This sequence comes from Novipirellula sp., assembly GCF_041583735.1. Taxonomy (NCBI): domain Bacteria; kingdom Pseudomonadati; phylum Planctomycetota; class Planctomycetia; order Pirellulales; family Pirellulaceae; genus Novipirellula; species Novipirellula sp. Next base: position 6,362 of record NZ_JBFHFD010000283.1, on the reverse strand, counting down.
TCGTGCCCGTCCTTGTTGTCTTGGATCTGAATTTCGGGACCGGTGTAGTACGGGCGTCCATCGCCTTCGACGACATGGAACATCAGCCCGCTGTTGCCCTCTTTGCTGATCTTGTATTGCAACGAAAGCTCGAATGTGTCGAATTTTTCCTGGGTGATCAAGTCTCCAGCACCCTTGCTGTGACGGATCAACGCTCCGTCTTCGACTTTCCAGCCATCCGAAACGCCATCGCGTTTGTAGTTTCGCCATCCGTCGGTGCTCGATCCATCAAACAGCAGTTCCCATCCGCTGCGTTTCTCGGACTCGGTCAATTGATTGGCATTGTCGGTGGGGTTGGAATCCAAGGCGTTCGCAGGTCGCGAGCCGAAGGGGAGCCATGCCAGGCAAAGGCTGGCGATTGTGAGGCTAAGCCGCTTTTTCATCTTGATACTTGGGGTGAAGGGAATGGAAAGAGGTACTGGTAAAGGTGTCAGGCAAGGGGGGGCAGGCCACGGATGGATGCGGGGCCAAGGCTCGGATGCGAAATACGCAAGCGAGGGTGACTGGCGAACGAGAACGCGGATGAACCGTGGTAATGCGGATGAACCGTAGCCGGGGCGTCAATCGGTGTCCCTTTGAGGAGGTTTTTGACACTCAAGGAGGTTTCACAGTATCGTTCGCCAAGGCAGCGACGACAACATGTCGAGGGTTCACTGCGTTGAATTCTTTGGTTTCGGTCCCCCCTTTTCCGTGATGCGAGTCGGGGCTGGCACGCGGGTTTGGGCTCCGGCATGTCGTTTGCATTCGGGATTGGAAGGTAAACATTGGAAGGTAAACTAGGAGTGCCACCTCGCTGCATAGGGCATGTCGCTGCGATGGTGCCGATTGTCTCGATTTATCATAGCAAGCGATTTGCGGGGGATTTAGACTGGGGTTTTCCGGTCCTCTGCACACATTTGCTGCTTTGCGTGTTAAACTAATCCGCCCGGATGGATATAAGAAACTTATCGTTCCTACCGCGAATTTATGAAAACGACTCAGCAAGTCTACGACTTTCTCGCACCTGCATCGCAACCGGATGATCTGGGGATGCTCGGTTCGTATCGAGTGATTAGTGAGCTGGGTAAGGGGGGGATGGGGTACGTTTTCCGCGCCGAGGACACGCGTCTGAAACGTACCGTCGCCTTGAAGGTGATGAACAAAAAGATCGCGGCGACCCCCAACAGCCGGGCTCGATTTATTGAAGAAGCTCGTGCGATGGCGGCGGTCCATCACGACAATGTCGTGGTGATCTTTGAAGTTGGCGAGCGCAACGGCACCCCGTTTATGGCAATGGAATTGCTCAAAGGGCAGACGCTCGAAGCGCTGAACTTGCGCAAGACGCAGCTGGGGTTCGAAAAGATACTCGACTTTGCCAAGCAGATCACTCGCGGGCTAGCCGCCGCCCACGCCAAGCAAATTGTCCATCGCGATATCAAGCCCGCGAATATTTGGATCGAAGAGGGAAACGATCGCATCAAGATTCTCGATTTCGGTCTGGCACTCGCACAGACTCCGGTGGATCGGCTTGCAGGTACCGGGTCGGTGATCGGCACACCGGGGTACTTGTCGCCCGAACAGGCGCGGACGGATCCCTTGGACGATCGAAGCGATCTGTACAGTCTCGGTGTGGTCTTGTACGAGTTGTGTACCGGACGATTGCCGCTTGCGTCTTCGTCGGTTTCGGGGCAATTGGTCGCGATTTTGTCGCATAAACCTAAGTCCATCCGCGAACTGAACCCCGAGATCCCCGCACCGCTTGCGGACTTGGTCCATCGCTTGTTGGCGAAAGAGGCGCGTGAGCGGCCCGCGTCGGCAAGCCTGTTGCTCGAAGAATTGCAGCGTGTCGAGATCGAGTGTCATGCCAAATCCGAAGTGGCGCAAGCGATCAATAAATTACAGCTTGGCTTGAGCGAAGTCGTCAGCAAGAAACAGAACGACGATATCTTTGGTGATAGTTCGATCGAAGTGGTCAGCGAGGAGGTTCCCGATCCGTTTGCCTTTCCCGCCATGCCTGCGACTCCGGCGGCGATGCCAAGTCCTTTGGCTGCTCCGGCACCAATGGCGACTCAAGGTCCGCGGAGTGCCGCAGCAACGCGGCCCGCTGCGAAAAAGGAGTCTGCAAAAAACACCATTGACTGGAAACTGGTTGGTCCGTTCATTGCCATCGCCGTCTTGGCATTGCTGTTGATCGTCGTGGCGATCTATGCGTTCGTTGGTAGCGGATCGAGTGCCCCATCACCGGTTGCCCAGTCTGCCGTGCCAGCGGCGTCCGCGGCAGCAAAGCCCAACAACGTCAAGCCCGCAGTCCAACAAGTCGACTCGCCGCCTACGAAAAAAGGGGCGACTGCGAAAAAAGAGACATCTGCAGACAAGCCCAACAAGAAAGCGGGCGGCGGCAACCGGAACGGCAATAACCAAAACAAGGCAAAGCAATCGTCGGCCAAGCCGCCCGCGAAGGCCGAAGTTGCGGCGCCGCCGTCGACGCCGGCGGTCACGAAGCCAAGCTCTCCCAAGCAGGAGACCATGCGTGAGAAGCTGGCGGATGTTCCACCTGATTCGGCTTCAATGAAAAATGTGGTGCCGGCGGCGGCAGCTGTTCCCGAACCCAAACCGTCCTCGATTCCGGTCAACGCGATCACCATCAGTTCTGCTGATGGCAACGGAGCCGATTCGTCAGTCCGTCGTGGTGCGGGGGGCGGCGATCCGATGGGGACCAACCCCGGCGTTGCGGTGCAGGCGCGAAACGGCGCCGAGCTGGAACATGCCTACATGCGATTTGATCTCGCGAAGGTCGGAAAGGATCGAAGTAAGATTCAGGATGCAAAATTGGTGTTGACGCTACCCAGCGACGAGTGGCCTTCCGATGCAACGTTGCGTTTATATGGTGTTGATACGCCGGCGGCCGAGCGATGGCAAGAATCGGGGCGGTTTGCGTTGACATGGGGGAACTCGTATTCCAAGCGAGGATTGGACTCGCTGCCTGTGTTAGGCGAAGCAAAATTGACCGCCAAGGACAACCGCAATGATCGCCTTGTGTCGATCGGAGGCGAAGTGCTGACCGAGTTTTTGCGGAGTGCGAAAAGTCGCTCCGTGACACTGATTCTCGCAGGTGGTCAAGCGGATAATAGCCTGTTAGCGTTTTCGAGCCGCGAACGCGATCCAGCCGAAGCGCCAAAATTGGTCGTCGAGTTGCCCACCCCCTAGTGGCAGCACCCTCGTGCGTGTTGTCGGCATTCGTGTAGACTCTGGCGATTCACTCGCCCGCTAGCCACGATGTTTTGACAGCCCTGGTTGGATTGAACTCGGGGGGATGTCGCGTCGCAAGTGGATGTAGAGCTGTGCTCGATTGTCGCTCGGACGCGGTTGCACCCCAACGCGAGCCGCGGGTTTCAGCGGCCGCAACGCGAGTCGCATTCGGGGGCCGCCCCCCCAAATCGTCGACTTTGAAATTCAAAATTAGGTAACTCCGATTCATGCCAAACCAACTGAAACCCTCTGTCTGCATTGACGCCGTTTTCGAGAATGTTCCGATGGGGGACGCGGTGAAATCCGTGGCCGATGCGGGAATCAAGGCCTTTGAGTTCTGGTGTTGGTGGGAGAAAGATCTCGATGAATTGATCCAACACCGCGACGCCAATGGCATGTCGATTTCGGCCTGTTGCACCAAGTTTATTTCGTTGGTCGATCCCGAAAAACGCAGCGAGTATTTGGCCGGGCTCGAAGAATCGATCGCGGCCGCCAAACAGCTCAATTGTCCCGTTTTGATTTCACAGGTCGGCGACTTTCGCCCCGGCGTGTCGCGTCAAGAACAACACCAATCGCTGATCGATGGATTAAAGGCGGCCGCCCCGATGCTCGAAGCGTCTGGCGTCACGCTCGTGATCGAGCCGCTGAACGAATTGGTTGATCATGCTGGGTATTATCTTGTTCGCAGCGACGAAGCGTTTGAAATTATCGATGCCGTCAACAGTCCGCGTGTGAAAGTGGTGTTTGACATCTATCACCAACAGATCAGTGAGGGACACGTCATCCACAATCTGATGCAGCATGTCGACAAGATCGGGCATTTTCATGCCGCGGGAAACCCAGGACGTCATGAGTTGACGGTGGGCGAATTGAATTACGAGCAAATTTTTGCCGCGATTCAATCAAGCGAGTACGACGGTTACGTGGGGCTTGAGTATTGGCCCAAGCACGATCCAAACGAAGGGTTGCGTGAGGTCGCTCGTTGGTTCACCGCGGTATCCTAAAGCGTGACCGATTGATGCGTTCGTATCGCCAAAGCCTGTATCGTCACAAACAGCATCGCTGCAAACTTATTGAATCCATTCAAGGGGCAATTGTAAGCCTCTGTAAAACCAAGAGACTTCATTGAGCGACTTGAAAAACGATTTGTCAGATTCGGATGACTCTGGATCGCCGCTGCCGCATCAGAAACGCAAGGCGGCGATCGCCTTTATCCTGCTGACGCTGTTTATCGATATTCTTGGCATCGGAATCGTGATTCCTGTTTTGCCCGAGTTGATCCAAGAATTGATCGGAGCGGAAGAGTCCGGCGCTAGCTTCTATGTCGGGGTGATCGGCGCGATGTATGCGTTGATGCAGTTTCTCTTTGCGCCGATTCTTGGGGCGCTGTCGGATCGCTTTGGTCGGCGTCCGATATTGTTGGTGTCGTTGTTTGGGCTTGGGATCGATTTTCTGATTCAAGGTTTTGCACCCAATATTTGGTGGTTGTTCGTAGGCCGTTTGCTCGCCGGAGTGATGGGCGCTAGCATCACGACTGCCAACGCCTACATCGCCGACATCTCGACCGACGCCAATCGTGCTCGTAACTTTGGCTTGGTCGGAATGATGTTCGGACTCGGGTTTACGATCGGGCCGGCACTCGGAGGATTGCTCGGCAGTTACAATTTGCGCTGGCCGTTTTTCTTGGCAGCAGCACTGGCGCTGGTGAATTGGTTGTATGGCTATTTCGTTTTGCCTGAGTCGCTTCCCAAGGAACGACGCAGTGAATTTTTATTGTCCCATGGCAATCCATTTCGCACGTTGAACCATTTGAAGGTTTACCCCTTTGTGGTCGGATTGACGGTCGTTTTTCTTTGCAAGTCGCTTGCTCAACGCGGTTTGGAAAATGTGTGGGTGCTGTACACGGGATATCAGTTCGATTGGGACGCGGCGGCCAATGGCAAAGCACTGGGCTTGGTCGGCATTACCGCGATTGTCGTTCAGGGTGGTTTGGTTCGTCCTTTCATCAAGCGTTATGGCGAACGCAATGCAGTGCTGTTCGGGACGCTGATTTCGGCGGTATCGTTTGCGGGGTACGGATTGGCCAATCAAGCGTGGATGATGCCCTGTTTGATCATTTTCGGTTCGCTCGGTGGTTTGGCGGGCCCGGCGATTCAAAGTTTGATTTCGGGAACGGTAAGCGATTCGGATCAAGGCAAAGTGCAAGGCGCGCTGACATCGTTAGTCAGTTTGACAAACGTGATCGCCCCGATCTTTTTCACCGCAGGCTTGTTCAATTATTTCACCGGTGATTCCGCGCCCGTTGAGATTCCGGGGGCTCCGTTTTTAGCCGGCGCGGTGTTGATTACCATTTCGCTGGTCGTGGCAATCCAGGTTTTTTACCGTTTTCCGAAAGCCGAAACGGTGATAACGGAGTCGAATTACGACGCAACTTGATTTGTTGCTCGACTTTGCCCGCTGGATCGCTTTATACTTGACGCTTCACGGGGGATGGGCGGCAGGTCGCTCGTGGACTCTTTTCCTCTTCGGATTTGTCGCAGTTACGGGGGTGACACGTGCGCGCGACAGGTCCGGTTTGCGGAAGCATTGTTGGTGCTTTCTCTAGACGCTTCATGTTTTCGCGGTCTCGCAGCGGGTTCACGCTCGTCGAACTGCTTGTCGTGATCGCGATCATCGGTGTGTTGGTTGCACTGTTGTTGCCAGCGGTGCAATCCGCCCGCGAAGCAGCAAGGCGAATGAGTTGTTCCAATAATTTGCGTCAGATCGGATTGGCGTCGCACAATTATCATTCCCTCTATCAGCAATTGCCACGAAAGAGTCAACCGAGTCCTCGCAGCCATACCTGGGCCGCATCGTTGTTACCCTTTGTCGAGCAGACGGCCCTTTTCGAAAGTTATGACTTTGGCGTCAATTGGAACGACGTGCGCAATAAAGATGCGATTGCCACTCATGTCGAAACCTATTTATGTCCCTCTGCTCCTGACAACCACCAGCCCGATCGACTTAGTTCAGGGATGAGCACGGCGACAACTGATTATGTTCCTCATGGAGAAGTGACTAAAAACATTGTTGATGCAGGTTATGTCAAACCACGC
>NZ_JBFHFD010000282.1:0-10329 GCF_041583735.1 Novipirellula sp. | reverse complement strand
CAACAGTTCGTTGGTGACCGGCAGCACAAACAAACGGTGATTCGACAAGCAACAGTCCGGTTAACGGGCAACCATTTGCAAGCACCGTGCCAACTTTGATCGACAGGCAATTAATTGCCAATTTCGACCAAAACTCCTCCGAAAAACTCTCGCCCTGCTCAATCACCCCGCAGCGTGGTTGATGGCAACTCAGATCACAAGGTCTGGATGACGCTTGTGGCTGGCCCCCAAACGCAACGTTGTGAAGCATCGAGAGGAGGCGAACCCCGGCATTTACGTTTTGTACGCGACGCACGCCAGTGCGTGGAGGGTTGCCACGCGAATGCAATTCACCACCTGCTTCACCACCTGCTGGCGAAGGTCGCGACGAGAAACGACTTCACTGCGTTCGCCCAAATGGCTAACCGAAGAGCGGCGTGGAGACAGTCAAACGGTCGCAGCGAGTCGAATGTTTAACGTTTACCTCGCTCCGCTATAAAAACACTTCCGTTTGACGTCAAACGGGAGTTAGCAGAGGGTGTTACGCGATGTCCCGCACCATCGAGGGCGATTCGATTTTTCGCCATGTGAACACGGTCAATGGCGGAATATTGATCGGGATGAACTCGGTCTCGGCGGGACCAAACAGCGGGCGAGCAAAACGTTCGACATCCGAACGAACTTGATAGGCAATAAATTCACCCCCAGGCTTTAGCACTTGATGGATCGCGTGCACGAGATCCTTCGCTACAGAGGGTGGAATCGCGCTGAAAGGGACCCCTGAAACGATCACGTCGGGGCGTCCAAATTGATGCTGTTCAAGCAACGCCAATAGATCAGTCGCGTCGCCGATCTGGGGTGTGAATCGCGGATCAGCAATTTCGTCTAACGCTTCGCGAAAGGCATCCGTTTTTTCAATCGCAAGCAGGCGTGCGTCCGGACGCATTTGTGACAATAGCGACAACGTGGTTCCCCCGGCACCTGGGCCAAGTTCGACCACCGACGAAGCTCGGCGGACACATTCGCGGTCAGCAATGTTGTCCAGCAAAAAGGGCGAGCTTGGACAAATCGTAGCAACCTGGCTCGGCTGTTTCATCCAAGCCCTGAAAACATGAAACGCCCGCTTGGCAAACGAAGTCGTTTGCGGCTGTCCGATAGAAAGAGGCATTTGCTGGTCCTGCGTTGTTTGCTTATGAATTTGCTAAGGTTGTAAATTGATTCTACCGTCTTGAATCGTCACCTTCCGCAGGGGCACAAAGGCCATTGCCATCGCTGCCAACCCCACTCGCCGAAAACGGGACGAAGCGAGGTTGAGAGTCTCCGGGCACCGCCGAACGAATGGGCACGATGCGACTAAAAGCAAGTCGGAAAGCAAACGTTGTGCCGTTGCCACCACTGACGGCATCTGCGGCCGTAACCAGACCGTCACCAACAAGAAAAAGGCGAGTTCAAACAAGAAAAAAGTCGTGCAACCCAATGAGGTCACACGACTCAATCAAAAAGCGAAAACGCTGATTAAATCACTTGTTTACTGGCTTAGCCTCGCAACTTCCAACCCACGATCAAGCCCAACCCGAAGCACCACATCGCAGCGACATCGGGTTTTTCGTGTGCGTACTCGCTCAGCCGTCCCATGATGTCTTTGGCAGGCTCGGTGACATAATGAGTGCTGCACTGCTGCAGTTTTTCGGCTGCAGCCTGGGTGCTAGGTGACGCAGTCGACTCTGATCGTCGGTTCGACGTTTCGCTACGCATTGTCGGTGAATTCATGAATAAGATCCTTCATTGAAATTTGTGTGGGAAAACGGTCAAGGGGTGAACGAGATGACAGGGACATGCGATCGTTATCCGTCGCCTGTGCAGCCCATCGAATGCGACAAAACCTAGCGTGACCAGCGATCACGCCACGAAGGTTCGGGTTGCCGGCGACTTGCGATTGAGATCCCAATCGCGATTCCAGTGATCAAACCGACGCCCAAGGCCGCCACCACCGATTCAAGCGGACGTTGTGCGAGCACTTCGGCCGATTGCTCATAGCCTTCGCGTGCCCGCCGAGCGACTTGTTCATAACCTTCACGAACGGTTTCGCTGGCGGTTTCGGCATAGTTCGAAGCCATCTCCGAAAAGTTGCCCGAGTTCGAATCACAGTTTTGGCAAGCCTCGCTCAGAAACGCTTCGACCTGCTCGCGACCCTGGCCGGTTTTCTGTTGAATCAACCCGATCAATTGATCGGTATCGCCTTCGACTTGGCTCAGTTCGTCATCAGTGATCTGTCCGTATTTCTTCTTGACGGCTCCGGTAATCGAATTCCATTTGCCGCTAATTTCTTGTTTCGTAACCATGAGTCACCTGTTTTGGGAAAGTGGGTATTTTGTAGATCCAGCGTTAGCAAACACCGTCGCCATTGCTAACATTTCGCCACGATGTGGTTTGAAACAATTGACGTTTTTCAAAACCATCGGGCTCGCTGTCGTTAACCAAAACAGCAACCGTTGCAATTGGCGTACCGATGAATGAAGCGGATCGGTACAGTCGAATCAATTCGGGCGAATCAATTCGGGAAGATTCATCGAGATCCGCTGCCGCGGTGAATCGGTTGATGCGGCGAGCGAAGCCGCCTGTGTGAAAAACAATCAAACTGGGCGCCCGCCGCACATCCCCGTTTTATCGCATGCGTCTCGCCTGTCGCTCAGGCGGTCGAGACAGCGGGCGGCTGCTCGTTTTCAGGCGATTCTTGGACGTCCGCCGCGGTGTTGGCCCACACGTCCTGGGACGTCAAATTGGTGTTGCCGGTAATGGTCGCGATCGACACATCCGCCGCATCACGTCCGACACCGATGCGAACCAACCCGCTGATCGGTGCCAATTTTGTGGGATCGAATAAGTACCATTGTCCTCCGAGATAAGCTTCCACGAATCCGTGAAAATCGGGTGGCTGCAAATCGACGGCGTACCCAGCAACGTAGCGTGCCGGAATCCCAATGCCGCGGCATAGGGCGATCGTTAAATGAGCGTAGTCACGACACACGCCGGTCCGTTGCACCAACACATCGGCCGCGGTCGTCGTCGCATTGGTGCTGCCGGGCGTGTAATCGAGATGATGGTTCACCCAATCACAAACCGCCTGGACTCGCGTAAACCCGCGGTCCAGCGTGCCAAACTCTTCAAATGCGAAACGCAACAGCAGGTCACTCTCGCAATACCGACTTGGATTGAGATAAGTCAATACATCAGGTGGCATTTCTGAAACATTCGATTCGTTCACCGCGGTCGATGGATCCACATCGGGCGTCAATTCAATCGTCGCTCGGTATTTCACATTTAAGGTACATGGATCAACAACAATCCGGTGCATGCGATTGCCTTCGCCGCCAACTCGATATTGTTCAACGTTCAGCGTGGGGTCAAAGGTGAGTTCTTCGGAAACAACCCTTTGATGTGCCGTGGTCGCGGCCGCAATCTGCAGCAGAAACGTACTCGGAGAACGGACGTCGTAAACGAGGTCACTTCCCACATCCACTCGTATCATCGCAAACATCTCATACAAGAAATAAATTTAAGCAAATTTTCATTGGCAACCGTTGCCAATCCATTATGAAACACTCAGCAGGTGTTCAATGAGCGACAACAACTTGTCCATCTCCACCGGCTTGGTGTGATATTCAGTACATCCCGCTTCGATCGCTCGCTCACGATCGCCCGTCATCGCATGGGCAGTCAATGCGATCACCGGTACCGTGATCCCTTGTTCGCGAATCTGCTTCGTTGCTTCCCAGCCGTCGAGCTCGGGCATATTCATGTCCATCAGGATCACGTCGGGACCATCCGCTTGGGCATGTTCAATCCCGTCCTTCCCGCCGGTGGCTGTGACAATGTCAAAACCGCGTCGCTCGAGTCGACGTTTCAAGACATCACGGTTATCGTCGTTGTCGTCGACAATCAAAATACGAGGCATCGGTTGTTCCTTTATTGATTTTGTTTTGCAGCGGCCCGGTGAAGTCACAGGTTTTGCCTGCCATCTTTCGCCCCTATCGGCTTCACTGTCGTTTTCCGCATCAGGACAATCACTTGATAGGCAACTACTGCGCCGTTGATTGTTGTTTTTCAATTTCTTTGTTCGACTCGGCCTTGATCGCCCCGGACTCCGTCGATTGCTTCGCGGGCCGCCGGGTCAAATGGGTCACTAAATGGCGCACTTCGTCTAACAATTTCCCGCGACTCAGCGAACCTTTGGCTAAGATCCGCTCGACGCTGCCGTTTAGCCGAGCGTGATCCTCGCTCGTCAGCTCCATCGCGGTCAGCACCACCACCGGAATGGAAATCCACTGGGGATCCGCACGCACCACTTCCAAAAACTCGAAACCATCCATTTCCGGCATCATTAAATCGAGCAAAACCACTGCTGGAATTTCACCACGCACACAATCCAATGCTTCGCGGCCATTGCCGGCCTGGATCACTCGCCAACCTTGGTCTTCGAGAGTGCGGGCGACCGCTCGTCGCGTGGTTTCATCATCTTCGACCAACAACACATAGGATTGGTCGCTCTGCATGTACCGCCGCAGCATCGAAACGAGTTTTTGTCGATCGATTGGCTTGACCAAATATTCGGACGCGCCAAGCATGAACCCCAAATCGTGGTCGTCTTTGACCGACTGCATGATCACGGGAATATCCGCCAGATCGTTGTCCGCTTTCAGTGAAGCCAACACCGACCAACCATCCACCTTGGGCATCATCACATCCAAGATGATTAAATCGGGATGGCACTGTTTGGCGCGGGCTAGTCCCTCGGCCCCGTCGGCAGCGGTGACCGGGCGAATTCCTTCGGCCACCAACACTCGTGTCAAAATATCACGGATCGCCGGATCATCATCGATCACCAAGACCACACTCGCACTCTCGGCCAACGGCGCGGCACGACGAGCCGATATCGGCTCCGCTATCGCGGCGGATTCGTCACGCTGCTCCGCCGCCTTGGCAATATCAACCTTGTCAAGGTTTTCAGGCAATGACACGGTGAACGTTGTCCCTTTGCCCTGGACACTTGATACTTGCACGCTGCCGCACATCAATTCGGTAAAGCGTTTGATGATCGCCAACCCCAATCCCGTCCCACCGTACTTTCGCGTGGTCGAGGCATCGACTTGAACAAAGGGCTGAAACAGCTGCGTCACTTGCTCGGGCGTCATCCCAATTCCGGTATCGGTCACCTCGAAACGCACCATGTTGTTACCGGCGTGATGGTTGCCGGCGTGATGGTTACCGGCGTCGTCATCACCAGCGACTCGGGAAACATGTAAACGGATCAGCCCCTTCTCGGTAAATTTGCTTGCGTTGGACAACAGGTTGTAAAGAACTTGGCGCAACTTCATCACGTCCCCGACCATCGTCGAAACATCGTCATCGATCTCGACTTGCAAGCGATTCTGATTTTTCTCAATGAGGGCTTCGACCGTGGAAACGACCTCATCGATCGCATCGGCGACCTCGAACGATTCGGGGAACAATTCCATTTTCCCCGCCTCGACTTTTGACAAATCAAGCACGCCGTTAACAAGTTCGAGAAGATGTTTCCCCGCCGAGCGAATTCGTTTTAGGTCAGGAATAAAGTCGGGAATCTGTTGATCTTCGGCCTCTTCGGCCAACAGCTCACTATACATGATCACGGCATTCAGAGGCGTCCGCAGTTCGTGACTCATATTGGCCAAAAACTGGCTTTTCGACTCATTAGCGGCTTCGGCTGTCTCTTTAGCCAACTCTAATTCTTGGCGTGACCGCAACCGCGATGTGATGTCGTTAAACGTGATCACCGCTCCTTCGACGACGTCGTTATTTTTCAGTGGAAACGACGAGTATTCAACGGGAACCGACTTGCCGTCGAGTCGCCAAAACAATTCATCATCCACACGGCAACCATCGCCCACGCGAGACGATTTGTAAATCGGACATTCCGTAACGGGAAAGGGATCGCCGTCGGCGGTGGTGTGATGCACTAATTCGTGCATATTTTTCCCCAAGAAGTCATTCGGTTTACCACCGAGGATCAAAGCGCCCGCACGGTTCATGAACGTGCAAATCCCTTCGGTATCAATGCCATAAATCCCCTCGCCAGTCGATTCCAACAAGCGTTGGTTATAGCGTGCCAGCTCGTCCTTTTCACGAACATGGCGTCGCGACATATCGGCGGACGATGTCTTCAAATTCCAGTGTCGACGAAGCAGATAATAGGTCCCCAACACCAACAACGATGCGAGCAGCGTCGACAGCAGTAACGAAATCCGAGTGATTGCAAGACGATTCTGCAGTGCGTCACTACGCTGCGTCAGCAACTCATCTTCGGCCCGCTCGATCTCATGAACCAAATCACGAATGTCCGCCATTTGTTGTGTTCCCACACGGAGCACCGCTGCCGCTGCGATCGAGTCGGGTTCAGGGTTCTGATAGGACAACACAAATTGTTGCATCAGTTCGATCTTCGGTTCGATCAAACTCGACAGCGATTTGACTCGCTTTTTCTGTTCCGGGTTATCGAGCGTTAGTTGCATCAGCTTGGATTGTTGCTGTTCCGCTGCGGCAATAGCGCGGTCAAATTGGTTGCGATAGATCTCGTCATCCGAAAGCAAGAAACCTCGTCCCGCCGATTCGGCATGGCTCAACTCGGCACGAATTTCCTGCGTTACCGCCAGCACCTGTCGCGACTGGGACACCCAATCCGCCGACTCGGCGGCACGTTGCACGTTGCGATAAGTCATCCATGAGGTGCCGATCAAAAACGCGAGAGCGGCAATCAGCCCCGCCGGAGCCAACCAACGTTCCCATTTGGACACAACATCGAGAATGTCATCACGAGACATGATTGGCCTCTTCGATGCTGCAATGGGGGGGATCGACCGATCTCCGATGATCGGATGTCGTGCTATCGACAGTCGCTTGATTCATCTCTTTGAGCAGCACATCAATTTGATGCTTGGTTTGTGCCAGCGAGGTTGTCAGATAACTCGCCCCCGCTTCCCGAACGCGAACCAACAACTCGTCATAGTCTTTTATTTTGCCGAGATAAGTGACCACGATTGGAACCGATGGCTGACTCGCCCGAATTTCGTTACACATGTATTTCAACTGAGGCAAGCCGCCCGGTGGCAACACCGATAACACCACAATATCAGGATGACTCTCGGAGATTTCAGCGACCACTTTCGAAGGCAACTCTTTGGTCGTGCTGAGATCGACTTCACACTCACCGTCGATCAACCGCGATAACATTGCCAACGCGATTTCTTCGGATTCATGGTGAACGGGATGGCCAAACAGACGTCGACGCGGAGCAGTGCACGGCTGGTTCTCGTCGCCGCCGGTCACCGAGTCGCTGCGTCGATCCTCGGACGACATCTGCGGGAGGTCCTTCGCCGCATCACTCTCCGGATCATCGCCGCGCTCACTCTCGTCGAGAGCAAAGGATTCACGTGTCGCCTTCCAAATAAACTGCTCTTCAGCGGCGCTAATCGAATCCTTGCCTCGCTCGATCCGCGTCCAACTGAGCGCAGGGATCAAAACTTCATCAAACGCTCGTTCCTGACCAAACTCGTTGGCATATTGCTTGTAGACCCGTCGCCCCTCGGTAAAATCTTGAGCCAATAAACGCTGAAAGAATTGAAGTCGCGCATCCAATACGGGCTGCTCGGCAAGCAATACTTTGAGCGAACGGAGGTGCGGCAAATGTTGGCCGAGCACGACCAAACAAACCGTCAGCGGCGTCGACAGCAATAATCCAACAGGCCCCCAAACCCACGCCCAAAATAGAGCCGCAACCAACAACGCAATGGGCGTAAGCCCCGTGGTCTTGCCAAACAACACGGGTTCGATCACGTTGCCGGTGACGAGTTCGCTGACGGTAAAGAAAACCAAAACCGCAATGGGTTGCGTCCATCCCGTCGACGTGGCAACGCTGACCAACAACGGAAACAATACCGACGCGGGACTGCCAAGAAAGGGGATAAATCGAAAACAGAGCGTTAGAAATCCCCACAGCGGAGCGTAGGGAACATCCATCAAATACAACCCCACCCCAAACCAAAGCCCAAAGCCGGCGTTGACTAACAACAAGTTCAGCAGATACTTGCTGACGCGTTCGGCGGTGTCTCGCATCAACCGCGTGGTCCCCGTTAACGCCGCATCCCCCATCAACGAGATCAATCGGTAGCGGATGTCTTCGCGTCGCAACAACAGAAACATGACCAACACGATCACCAATGCCGCATTGGCAATCGGTTCTACGATTGGCAACAACATCTCGGTTGCCGCCGTAAACGGACTTTCGGGTTCACTGGCGACCACAATTTGAGGCGGCGGGGTCGTAATCTCTTCGACCACTGCCATCTCATCATCCGACGATCCAAGTTCCGCCACCGCACCTTGCTGGGGAAACAATTCGTTGAACATGTTGGAAAGTCTGCTCACCGTCGAATCCTCACGAAGCTGAAATGACTCAAGCTTCGTCTTGATCTCCTGCTGGTGATTGGGCAGATCGGCTGCCAACGTTTGAACTTGCGACACCAATGCCCATGTCGCCAATCCAATGATCGCGAATGCAAGCCCGCTAGCCAGTAATACCGCCGCTAAACGCCCCAATTTCCATTTTTCCAAGACCACAACCAAAGGCGTCAGAATGAACGCCAACAACACGCTCAGAGCGATCGGCACGAGCACTGGCTTGCCGAAATACAGCAACGCTAACACCATCAACACAGTGCCAAGACTAAAAAAAACTCGACCGGTGGCCGATTCGCGATCACGTTGGTTGGTCAACCGCCATGTCCTTTCGAAGAGAGCGACACATTGAAGTACATGCAACTCGCGGCCTGGTAGAAAATGGGCACCGTTGCTTGGCGAGCAAGCAAACGCATTTACCATGCCGTGCTACGCAATCCTGCGACCGATTGCTGCGTCAGCGAGTCCAAGAGGCGAATCCAAGAGGCGAGCACGCGAGAATTTATCCCAACGCGATGGCAATGCCTCTCCCGAAGTTTTCTCGGTGAGCGAGAAGATTCGATTTTTCAGAGGCAAGGTTATCGAGAGGGAACGGTGATCAGAGGCAAGATCATCGAGTCACGGCGTCAACTAAATTTGGGTCCGTTCTCTTGGACTTCGCGATACAGACGGCGAAGCGTTGGTGAAATCCGTTTGTTCGGCCACGGCTGCTCATGAACCGTGTATTGAAAATCGCGGTTCGCCACGCTGGCGACCTGATCTAATCGCCGGACGATCTGCTGAGTGCGGATTTTGTCCAATGGCTTGGTTAAGAACACCGTTCCACCAGCACTCTGTACGAACGACCGAATGTCGTCGTCCTGCAGACTGCTGATCACGATCACGGGGATGGATTTAAGCTGTTCGGATCGATGATGTCGCAGTGAACACAGCAAATCAAGTCCGCTGGCGACGGGCATTTCGATATCGGTAACAATCAGCTGGGGCTGCAACTTTTTGACTGCGGCCCATGCATCTTCGCCATTGGCCGTCGTTGTACATTCGTAGCCACACTCCGCGACCCAACTGCGCAGCAATTCACGGGATGCGCGTAAATCATCCGCGATCACGCACTGAGGAGAAATAGGATCGGCGACGTTGCTCATAAAATGCTTACCACAATGTTAAAATCGCCTTCGTTGGCGTCTGCTTCCATTCCATCTTTAGAAGCAATTGGCGGGCCAACCTCCGCCGACTGCTACTTCGATCGATCCGCTCGTTCGTCCCCCCAGATCGACGATCGTTCGCTACGGATGATCGCTAAAAATCGTTTCGTACACACCCATTTTGCCACGACGCTGCATCACGATCTGACCTGCGTCCTCGCGAATTATTCACACAAAAACAATTTGGCCTACGGGTGTGATCGTTCGTACGGCAACCGGTTGGCAGATTACAGTTCGTCGATCGGCGACGTTCACGCAGACGCGGTGGCAGCATTAACGTCCTTTCTCGCAGGCGAGGGCCCCCGAACCGGGCATGTCCACAAATCGGGCATGTCCCTAAATCGGTATTGCCGCGATGCAGTGCTTACACTTTCGGCGGAGGCAAGTCGGGTGGCTTGGCGAGATGCGATTCACGCAGCTTTAGCGATCGCGAGATCAACCAACACGATAACGCCCACACTAAACCCGCGACCCACCCTGCCAGCACGTCTGTTGGGTAGTGCACCCCCATATAGACGCGGCTAAAACCGACCAAGACGGTCACGGCCATCGCCACGGCGATGACATAAAACCGCACCCAAAACTGACGCAGCACCGGCACCACCAATACCGCGAGCGTCAGATAGACAACCGCGGACATCATCGAATGTCCACT
>NZ_JBFHFD010000281.1:0-10341 GCF_041583735.1 Novipirellula sp. | reverse complement strand
CAACCGGTTGCCACAGCGGTCCACGGGTGTGACCGTAACGCTCGAGGTTGACATCTTCGAAGTACAACGGCTTGTGACACAAGTTGGATGCTTTCCACGTCATCGTGGTACTCTGCCATGAACGTTCGGTGTAGGCGACTTGCTCGATCAGACATTCCTTGGGCAGCCCCCAGTTATCCGAGATGTAGGCCAAGTCGGCTTCGCTAAGCCGATTGATCGAGAGTTCTTCGGTCGTACCATGTCCGGTCTGAATCACAGCCTTTTCGTAAGCCAAATCAACCAAACGTCCCGATGCAAGCGGACGCCCGTCGACCGTACGCCATTGCCGTTCGCTCTGGTTTTCGTCGAACTTGGTCTTCAGCTTTTGGTATTCTGCTTCGCTGATCACGTCCGGACGAAACGGCGGGCTGATGTCCAGCGACAACTTGTCGATCGTTTGCGATGCAATTCGCTGACGGAAATCTTCGCACGAGATCCCTGCGGTTTGCTTTAGATCATCGACACCGTCAAACTTGCCAACCCCATCCTCTTCGCGGCCCGAGCGTTGATCCAAACGGTCGCGATCCCGTTCGCCAATCGCGGAGCGTCCGCCATCCGGTTTGCCAAAGGGGTTTTCGAACCGACCCTGTTGATCCGAGGGCGATTCGGGACTCTCAGTGCTGTCGCTTCGTGGATTTGGCAGCGGCTGAACACTGCCTTCTTCCTTCAAAAAATCGCCGAGCGATCGGCCATCCTGGGCCGGCTTGGATTGACGTGGGCTGGTGGGTTGGCCTTGAGGACTAGGCAGCAATTCGAGCTTCGATTGTGGGTCGACTTTCGATCCAGGGGCAGGCAACGATCGCGACGGCGGCATGGCCCCCGCTTCGCCTCGCAATTGGTTCATCGAGCGAGGATCAACCGGGCGAGCCGGATCCGCTTGTGCCGGTGGTGCGAAACCTGGGTTTCGTGGTGCCGCTTGACGTCCCTTGGTCGAGCCTTCACCAAACGGGTTCTCGAAGAAGTCCGTTTTCGCTGGAGCCGCTTCACGCGGTTGCCCCGACGATTCGGGTGGCAACGCAAAGCCGCCGCCTTGCTGGGGCGCGACCAACCATGTGGTCCGCTCGACCGGTGCTGATGCCGGAACGGCATTGACCGAACGCAGGTCTGGAGCCGATTGAGCTTGCTGCAGCGGGTTTACCGGTTGATTCTGGACGGCCGATACCGGACGCACCATCATGCTGCCAACGGAACTGTCTTGCTGAGCCACCGCGCTGACAGCTTGTTGGTTGACAACTTGCTGGTTTGTCGCACGACCGCTGGCGACAACGGTTGCCGCAGGCAGGTCGTCGGCAAACGGATCTTGGCCCGCGAAATGGCGATCCACTGCGTCGCTGGCTGCGGTGCCAGTGGGCTGCGGAGCCGACTTGGGATTGCGTCCCCATTTCAGATTCCAACCGTCGTGGGTTGGATTATGAACGGGTGCCGGAGCGGCCGGCGGGACGGTTCCCATTTTGGGAACCGGACGAAGATTGCCGTAGCCCGTGGGCGACTGGCCGAGTGCCGCTGGAGCGTTCCAAGCGGCGAGCGTCCCGGCACTGGCAATTAAGATTGCCAGACTAGTTCGTTTCGCCTGATGAAACATCAGGGCTGTAATTTGGCGCTTCCTGGGTGATCGCAATGTCATGCGGGTGGTTCTCCCTAACCGTTGCTGCGGAGACGCGAATGAATCTCGCATCGTGCCGCAACTCATCAATCGTCCGTGTTCCGACGTATCCCATCCCCGCTCGCAATCCGCCGACCAATTGGTAGACGTAATCGCTAAGAGGACCCTTGAACGGCACGCGGCCTTCGACGCCTTCGGGGACAAGCTTGCCCGCCTCAGCACCTTTTTGCCGATACCGATCGCTACTTCCTTTGACCATCGCGCCCATCGATCCCATCCCCCGGTACGACTTGAACGTACGACCTTGGTACAGGATCATCTTGCCCGGACTCTCGGTCAGGCCTGCGAACAGACTTCCGATCATCACGGTGCTCGCGCCGGCCGCGATTGCCTTCGTAATATCACCGCTGAAGCGAATGCCGCCGTCGGCGATGATAGGTATGTTTCTCTCTTCGGCGATTTTGACTGCGTCCAAAATCGCTGTGATCTGAGGGACCCCGACACCGCTGATAACTCGCGTCGTACAGATCGAACCTGGGCCGATGCCGACTTTCACCGCATCTGCCCCCGCTTCGATCAAATCACGAGTCGCTTCAGGGGTGGCCACATTCCCGGCCACAATATCGATGTCCCAATCACGTTGACTCTTAATTTCTCGGACGGTTTCAATCACGTTCTGACTGTGCCCGTGAGCCGAATCGACTACTAGCAAATCAACGCCTTGTCGAATCAAACTCTCGGCTCGATCAAAATCACCGACTCCGATCGCCGCTCCGACCCGCAATCTGCCGAGCGGATCTTTGCAAGCACGCGGATATCGCTTCATCATGTCGATGTCACGAATCGTTATTAACCCCGTCAGTCTTCTATCTTCGTCAACCAGGAGAAGTTTCTCGACTCTTTTTGCCGTTAAAATTCGCTCAGCTTCCTCAAGCGTTACATTCCCTACAGCCGTCACTAAGTTCTCATGTGTCATAACTTCCGAAACGGGGAGGTTTGGGTCCTCTAGGAAACGCAGGTCGCGTCGCGTCAAAATACCAGCAAGCTTGCGATCGGCGTAAACGATCGGGATTCCCGAGACGTTGGCCTGGTCCATCAATTCCGCCGCCCGGCTGACCTTTTCCTCGGGGGGCAAGGTCACGGGATCGACAATGATGCCATTGGCCGAACGTTTCACCTTCAGCACTTGTTGGGTCTGGCTGCGGGGCGACAGGTTCTTGTGAATGATCCCCATCCCGCCTTCTTTTGCTAGCGCGATCGCCATTTCCGCTTCGGTGACCGTATCCATGGGCGAGGAAATGAGTGGGATCTGTAGCGAGATCCGGTTGGTCAGCCGGCTTGTCACATCCACTTCGCTGGGCACAACCTCGCTGTAGCGTGGCAGCAAGAGGACGTCATCGAAGGTAACGCCGAGTTTGCCAATTTTATCTTCCGTCATCTTTATTACCGATTACCTAGAGCGTTCAGGCAGGGCATGCGACCTGTTGGGGAAAACCCCTGATTATGCCGCACCAAGCGGATTTGGTGTAGGGCCTGACAAATAGGCCCCCCAAGGATCCT
Source organism: Novipirellula sp. (assembly GCF_041583735.1). NCBI lineage: Bacteria > Pseudomonadati > Planctomycetota > Planctomycetia > Pirellulales > Pirellulaceae > Novipirellula > Novipirellula sp. Next base: position 7,139 of record NZ_JBFHFD010000281.1, on the reverse strand, counting down.
CGCAAACCTCTCCGCAGTGACTGCGATCCCCCCGCCAAACCCCGCTGGCTCGACACCGATTTCGGTTTCACGACTTCTTACTTGCCACCCGCTGCGGGATCAGTAAACTAAAACCGAGAACCACCCCTCCGCAGAACTAGAAACCAACGAACCTTCAGATGTATCGCCCCTCGTCTCCATTCCTGCGATCGTTTTCCACCTTACCGACCACGCTTTTGCTGCTGGGGCTGAGTTGGGGACTAGCGACGACCAGTTACGCACAGCCGCCCGAGAACGCCCCGGCCATTCGCCAATGGAAATCGGCCGCCGGAACCGTCGTCGAGGCGGAGCTGGTTAGCCAGAATGACGAGACGGTGGAGTTGTTGATCAAGGGCCAAAAGATGGTTCGGAACATCCCCATTGCCCAATTGAGCGAGGCGGACCAGAAGTATCTCGCGATCCGCTGGTTTAACCTCCAAGACCAACGGCAATTCGAATTGGTCAAGGACCATCTGCGAACGGTGGCCGAGCGTCCTCAAACGGTCAGCCGGTTGCTGATTGAAATCCACAATGAAATCAAAGAGAGCCCCTATGCGGGCCTGTGGGCTGCGGTCACGCTCAGCTGCGGCAGCAACGAACATTCACGGGCCGCTGTGCTACTAGAGGACACGCTCCGCCGCATCGAAAAGCAGCAGGCCGCAGACCCGTCGCGGCATCGGATGACGTTTTGTTCGGCGAACAACAATTTGGCCATCTGTTTGATCAAAGGACGCAAAGGGGATTCAGCCGCGACACGCATGGTGCGAGCGATCGAGTCGGTCGAACGAATGCCACCGATCGTTCAATCTAACGCCGAACTGTTACATGAGTTGACGACCAACACCGACAGCTTCATCACGTTTTCACCAAGCACACGGCAACGGCTGATGAGAACGGTGGCGTTATCGAACAACGCCGGTAGCGGCACAAAATTGGAAGCAGGGTGGCATTACACACTTGATTTTGACGTTCCGTCGGAATCCGATGCGAACATCAAAATCGACGGCATCGATGCACCACGACCGAATCTGCAACTGCTTGCAACCGGCACCGGTTTTGTGGTGTCCCCGGGAATCGTGTTGACCGCACGCCCCGTCGTGGAAACGACGAACTACCACGGTCCCAAACTGATCACGGTGATTGTCGACCCTGCGTCTTCGGCGCGCCGCAGCGAGCTTGTGCGGGATCTGCTGATCTCATCGACGCGATCGGTGGCGGTTTCGTCATCGGTGGGCTCGGGATTTGGAAGCGGCAACGTGGCGTGGACCCATTATTCCTATGTACGCCCTCAGAACGGTCAAATGGGAGCCGAGATCGCGGCGCTGCGGGTACCGAACCTAAAGCTTGCCCCGGTGGAAGTCGCGTTGGATGATCCCACCAAACGAACGCCGATTCGCATCCTTGGATTTTCACGTGGCCAAGCGGCATTGCAGCGAGGGCTGCAAACGCAAGCGGGCGAGGTCCTGCAGTCACAAGCGATTCGCGGCAGCGTCTCGGCCCTTGGTTCCTCGGGCAGCGGAGTGACGCTACAAACGTCTGCCCGCGTCATGGGCGGAAACCGCGGCGGTCCGGTATTGGATGCTGAAAACCGCGTCGTCGGGATCGCCTACGACACGCCTGTTTCGGGAAGCGATGCGAAAGGGTTCTTCTTTGGCTCAGGCGAATTTCGTCGCTGGTTCTACGAAAACGTGCAAACCGCTTCGCTTACCGATGTGGAATCAAGTCACACGGCGGCACAGCGGCTGAACACGGTCGAAAAAAGCTCGGTTGCCGTTTATTGCTGGGGGCTGAAACAGAAATCGACGTCTCAGTTGTTCAGCGAGGTCGCTGACAGCAGCCGTGACTCTGGCGGATTGTACCTGCGAGACAATTGGTGTGTTGCCTGCGATGGTCGCGGATTCCTGGATTGCCCCGTGCGAACCTGCAACAAAGGCGTGGTTGCCGGGCGAGAAACGGTCGTCAAAGGCGTCAACCCATTGACCGGACGCCCGATTCGCGCCCAACAGGTCACTCAAGAGCGCTGCTCGACCTGCAACGGCAAAGGGGGCAGAATATGTCCACACTGTAAAGGCGGAAAGATCTAGGCCGGCTTTCTAGCACGTCCCTGCCAATTGATTTGCGAACCACATCGCAAGCGTGATCACCATCGCATTGGGATTGCCCGCCGTCAGCTCGGGAAACACCGATGCATCGACAATCGACAATCGACGAGTGCCGATCACCGACAAATCCGCGTCAACGACACGTCCAAGCCCGCAGGTTCCGACGGGATGATACAGCGTTTGCGCGTAACGCGAGATCGATTTGGCAATCGTCTGGTCGCTGTCCCGTTTTGCCCCCGGCACCATTTCGGGCCCAATCCAATTTTGTAGCGGCGACTGCGCCGCGATCGAGCGAGCCAAATTCACGCCCGCGATCGTCGTTTCGACGTCGGCGGGATCCGCCAAATAACGAAGATCAATCCGAGGCGGTTCGCTTGCATCGAGCGACCGAATCGCAAGCTGCCCACGCGATTTCGGTTTGGTCGGATTGACGGCGATCGTCATTGCCGCCGGCGCACCGGGCTGCGGAAAGCGGAGGTAATGTGTCGGCGTCACATGAATCTGAAGGGCACCGCTATTAAACAGGCCCCCGGCTTCGGCAATATTCGACGCGAGCGGTCCGCGGCCGAGAGCGTCAAATCGCACCAGGTCTCGCGGCGAGACGTTTAGATCAAAGCGAGCTGTAGCACTAGTCGAAAATACGACGGGCATCACCAGATGGTCTTGCAGGCACTGGCCGACCTCCGCCACGTCCAGCCACGCTTGAGCACCGGCGTCTCGCAACGAATCGCGAGGCCCAATGCCGCTTCGCATCAAGATCGCGGGACTAGCGATACTGCCGGCCGACAAAACAACTCGTTTGCCGGCAGCAATCTCGTCTCCGTTTGCCAACTTGACTCCAATTGCTTGATCATCACGAAACAGGATGCGATCGACGCTGGCCCGAACCGTCTGGATGCCGGACGAATTTGCAATCAAAGCGGCGGGGGACCAACGGCGTCCGTTGCGGTTCATCCTGCGATATGCCACCGGAGTGCCAAACGGAGTCGCCGCCTGCAAAAACCGCTCGGCCGGTTCGCTGATCCAGCGGGCCGATTCGGGCTGTACCACTCGCTCGGCGGCTTGGTAGGCAGACCGCAGCGACTCGGTTGACCAGCGATCATCTGCCGCGGCGGTGGAAAACATGTTGAAATCGTCGTCGGTCGGCGAAAACCAGATCATCGCATTGATCCGGCTGCTGCCGCCCACACCTCGGCCTCGGGGACAATTCAGCGATCGGCCGGCGAGCGACTTCGACGCTTCGGTCGCGTAGTTCCAATCACTCGAAGTGCCCAGCAATTTCAACCAGCGAGCGGGCCGAGTGTGATCGATTTCGGTCGCGGCAACGGTTTCTGGGTTTTCCGCCGCTCGCGGCTCGATCAACGTGACCGAATAGCCGTGTTGATGGTGCAATAGGTGGGCGAGAGTACATCCCGCCGATCCAGCACCGACAATCAGGATGTCAGGGGAAGACATAGAAGCAGCAGTGTCCAAATTTGGGGCAGTTGGCAATAGGCGATAAGTCGTTTGTTGATTAGGATTTCCGGGAACCATTCCATCCCGTCCCTATCCAATTCTCAATTCTGCTATGAATGCGTCCGCAAAATCGAATGCCGTGCACCGCTTCGTTGGAATTCCGACCGCTCCGCCCGACTCCATTTTGGGGCTGACCGAAGCGTTTTTGGCGGACAAGAATCCTAGCAAGATGAACCTCAGCGTCGGAGTTTACAAGGACGCGTCGGGGCAAACGCCGATTTTAAAGTGCGTCAAGGAAGCCGAGCGACGGTTGATCGAAAACGAGGCGACCAAGGGCTACCTGTCGATCGATGGATTGCCGGATTATCGCGAACAAGTCCGCTCGCTGGTCTTCGGTGACTCACTGGACACGAGCCGCGTCGCCATCTTGCAGACTCCCGGCGGCACGGGAGCGCTTCGAGTCGCGGCCGATTTCATCGTCGCGCAACTTTCGCCAACACGAATTTGGATGCCCTCGCCCACCTGGGCGAACCATCCGGCTATTTTTGCCGCAGCGGGATTGGCGAGCGAAACGTACCGCTATCTCGGCAGCGATCGCACCTCGTTCGATTTGGCGGGGATGCTCGAAGATTTAAGCGTAAAGACCAAACCGGGCGATGCGGTGCTGTTGCACGCATGCTGCCACAACCCTACGGGCGTCGACCCCACCCCCGAGGACTGGAAGGCGATTGCCAAAACGGTGGCCGAGCGTCAACTAATTCCGCTGATCGATTTCGCCTATCAAGGCTTTGGCGAAGGCATCGAGCAAGACAAAACGGGATTGAACACGATCTTGGACGCGGTCGACGAAGCGATCGTTTGCAATTCATTCAGCAAGAATTTTGGCTTGTACAGCGAGCGTGTTGGATCGGTTTGCTTGATCGCGGCGGATGCGGAAACGACCAAAGCTGCCCACAGTCAGCTGAAAACAATCGTCCGCACCAATTACAGCAACCCACCGCGTCACGGCGGCGCGATCGTGGCAACGGTTTTGCAAGACGCGGAATTGACGAAGCTTTGGAAGCAAGAGGTCGACGAGATGCGCGAGCGGATCGATGCCCTGCGTCAACAGTTCGTTGAAACAATGAAGAACACCGGCTCAGGCCACGATTTCTCGTTTTTACTCAAGCAAAAAGGGATGTTTTCCTTTAGTGGCTTGACCCCGATGCAAGTCGATGAACTCAAAAGCAAGCACGGCATCTACATCGTCGGCAGCGGCCGCATCAACGTCGCCGGCATGAGCGAAGACAAGATGGATTCGCTGTGCCAAGCGGTTGCGTCTGTCCTGTAGCCGTTCGCGGCAACGCGATAGGCATTTAGAGACGGCATATTACAACATTTATGTTTTTTCGTTACGCTCGCCAGAGCGTGGATCGTTGCCGTGCAAATGCGAACGACCACCTTCGGGCGACGGTCGCTACGAGAAAATACTTCACAGCATTGACCAAAACGGCTAACACAATCAGCCGTCTTCGCTGGGAGGGTAAAGCGGGCGGCTACTGCAGCATTAACCAGAATGCCACGCTATCTAGCGACTTCCCGCAGGAAAGCCCCCCCTATCGCGGTAGGCCCTGTCTTCCGCAACACATCGCCCAATCCCTTCTTCTGGGCAGCGTCGCTCTGGGTAACTGTTCTTTAATCACTTCCGCGATACTGCTAAGGTGGCCCGAGCGCCGCGATCGGTGGCGTTTGCCGATGCGTCCGCAACTCCGCATCGCAAAGAGAGCCAGACCACCCTGGTACCACGTGTACAGGGGTGATACCACCAAGCCATTCAGCGGACTAAACTGGGCTGCCCCCTAATTACCGCTCCTAAGTTGCCAGTCGATTTCGTGAGCCGAAGACGCTAGCGTCAGGCCGCTGATCGGTAAAACGTTAGCAAAACGAGGCCTGCGGTAACCGCCGTAGGCATCCTGACAGTGTCCCACCGGACTGATGACGCAGCAAGAATGAAATGACGGATCCAGCGGCAACATCATCGACAGCGGTCAAATCATTCGAATCTCGCATTACGCCCCGCGACTCTCTTTTGCTCTCATGCCTTCAAGACGCGGCGATTGTGACCGACATCGCGGGAACGGTTAGCTACTGGAACGACGGTGCGACGAACCTGTTCGGCTGGACCGCCGACGAAATGGTGGGGCATTCGCTGGTGGACCGTTATCCGCTGCAAGAACGTGATTCGATCCGCCAACAAATCCAATCTCTATTGGCGGGCCAGGATTGGAAGGGCGAATTTCTCGATTGGCGCAAAGACGGAAGTCGCGTTTGGACCGATGCCCAAGTCACACGACTGATGGACGACAACGATCATGTTTTGGGAATCCTTGGCATCTGGCGTGATATCACGGCTCGCAAAAATTCTGAAGCGGCGGTCGAATCGGGTGAACGGCGTTACCGTGATCTGGTCGAATCCTCGCACGACTTGATTTGGACCGTCGATGCCGAAGGGCTCATCACATTTATCAACCAAGCCGCCAAAGCAATTTACGGCTGGGAATCTCACGAATTGATTGGCAAGTCGTTTCTTGAGTTCATCACTCCGGAAAGTTTTGAAGAGACGCTCAAGACGTTCATGACGATTGTTCAAACCGGCGTCGAACAACTTGATTATCAATGCGGTGTGTTCCGCAAAGATGGCAGCGTCGTCACGCTCAGCACCAACGTCCGAGCCCAACGTGACCACGAAGGCAACCTAGTCGGGCTGTCAGGAATTTCTCGCGACCTGACCCAACTGATCCAAACCACCAACGAACTTCAAGAGCGACAAGTCTTGCTGTCCAACGCCCAGCGTATTGCCAACATGGGCAGTTGGGACATTGATCTGCGGTTAGGAAAGTTCCAGGGGTCTGAGCAAACCTTCGAGATCTTTGGCATCCAAGCGGATCACTGCGATGGATCGCTTGACTGCTTGATGGATCAAGTTCATCCCGAGGACCGCGATCGCGTACTGACCTTGCTCTCGATGGCCGGTTCGGACAACCAATATGTTGAACAAGAGTTTCGAATTCGGGGTCCCCACGGCGAAATCCGGCTGCTGCGTGAGCGTGGCGAAGTGGTGACCGACGAATCGGGCAAAGCAATTCGACGACTCGGGATGGTCCAGGACATCACCGAGCAAGAGCGGAATATCGTCGCTTTGCGAAAAAGCGAAGAACGATTCCAACTCGCCGCCGAGGGATCCAGCGCCGGCATCTGGGACTGGGACATTTCATCCGGTGAACTTTATTACTCGCTTCGATTCAAGCAGTTGCTCGGCTATCGCGACGATGAGTTTCCGAACGTTTTCTCTTCGTTTTCCGATTCGCTGCACCCCGACGACAAGGCTCAATTCGAGATTGCCCTGAAAGAACATTTTTGCAGCAACAAACCTTATGACACCGAGTTCCGTTTGCGAACCAAGTCGGGCCAATACCGCTGGGTCAATGCTCGCGGCGATGCTTTGCGGGACGATAGCGGCGAGCCTTACCGCATGGCCGGTTCGACGATTGACCTCACCGACCAAAAAGAAATCGAACAGGACCT
>NZ_JBFHFD010000280.1:0-10367 GCF_041583735.1 Novipirellula sp. | reverse complement strand
GATTGTCTGGCCAACGATTCCATCGCAGCGACTTTGTCCATTTCTGCATGCTTGCAGAGCGAAAGTTGATTGATCCCTTCGCAGGGCATCGACATTGAATCTTCTAATGCGCAAATCAGCAGACTCGGATCATTCAATTCTGCCAACATCGAGTACAGTGTGGTCGTTTTGCCGCTTTGACGTGGGCCCGCCAAAACAATCAAGCCACTTCGTTTGCGAAGCACGCTTTGGACGACTTCGAGCTGCGATCGTTGGAACCCGAGTTGGTCGATGCCCACGGGGACCGACTGGGAAATAGTACGAGTCAAATTTAGCATTGTTCCCGAAGTCGCCGGACAAAACGAGGCAAAGATCGAGACCCGTTTTGCTCCCAAACGAACGCGAAATTCACCGGATGCCGATGTCGACTGCAGACTCGCTCGATCGTGATCACGCAAATGCATTCGCGATGCGACTTGGGCTAGGATCTCATTCCCCTCGACTCGGCTGAGACCCTGCAGCACATACATCCCCTTGGGACCCCGCGCTCGTACTCGAAACGCGTGCTGATGAGGCTCGATGACAATCTGCGTGACCACTTCTTGAACCAGGGGACGCAAGATGTGAGGCAACGGATTTTTTGTCGCAATCGCCTTGCCTGATTCCTCGGGTGATACTGGCAATGGCAATGCGGGCGGTTGTAACGCAGCTTGGCTCGCCGACATCATCGTCGGCTTTTTGGGAACCACCAACGAGGTCAATTCGTCGCCGTACAGTGTTTTAATCAAGCGATCCATCACGGTCGCAGTGGCGAATAGCGGCTGCATTTGGCGGCCGGTCAAACGCCGGATTTCGTCGGCCAGCAGCAAGCTGTCAGGTTCAATCACCGCAACTTCGACAATCTTTCCATCGTCACTTAGCGGGGCCACCTGGTTACGAAAACACCATTGGCTTGGCAACCTTTCGGCAATGCCGGGGTCGATCGGCAGCGGAGCATCCTCGGGCGGATCAAAAAATGGCAATGCGTAGTACTTTGCGTATTGCTGAGCCAGTTCGGTGGTGACGTCGCGGCGCTGGACTTCCACATCGTCGGCGAGCACTGGGGAATCGGCAAGTTCCATGGGACCGTCCATCAACAATTCGACGGGACCCACAACATTGATCGGTGCAGACATCGGTGCAGACATGGAAAATGTTCAACCAGCAAGGAAGGTAGCGAAGGGTTAACGCAAAATGGCAAGCGTCGACACGCGATTGATGCGTACGTGCCCTGGATCGTATGGCAGGATCGACGCCTCGACCGACGATTGACTGGCGTCGAACCCGGCGCCATTAAAGGTGATCGCATAAGGGCCAAACAGCGGTGCCGCGCCAGCGCGATGTAACTGCAGCTCCCATCCGGGAAACACCCCACGGTGTCTCGATATCTTGATTTCGCCCACCGCAAAATAGGCAGGCGAGGGAATCGACAAGTCGAGATCGGCAAGCCGGCTCGCGTATTTGCCCGTCCGCACAAAATGAAGGTGCTGCGAAAATTGAATATCCTCGAGATAATCAAACGCATTGGCGACTCGCGATTGCTCGACCGCTCGCGAATGGACCGCAAATCCAACGGCGAAGAACACCACGGTGACCAACAGCAGCAGGATCACATGGATCATCGCTAGACCTCGACGAGGTCGCGATCGGCACAGACCAGCTCGATTCGAATCAGTATTCATCAACCAACATCAGCAGAGTAAGAGACGCTGATGAAGGGATAGCTTAGAACCCAACCGGTGTCGCCAACGATTCGCTGAATCACCCCGCTGGAGTTTAATAATTAGCGAATCGTGACGGCTTGTACGAACCACACGGATTGAGGGTGCTGTTCGTATTATGCCGAAGATACTAGCCGCGACCGGATTTTCGTGCGTCATCCGGAGGTGGACTATGGCGAAATTTCGTTGCGCCACACGGCGTTCCGGTGGTGTTCGCATTGCTCGACCACCGGTTTAACGCCGAAACGCGCTGACGCGTCCCCCGCCCCTAGCTTCCCGAGAACAGGTACTCGCCTTCCTTGAAATCGACTCGCACGGTTGTCCCTTCGGGATACGAGCTTTTCAGCAGTGCATTGGCCAATCGATTCTGAACCTCGTTCTGAATCACGCGTTTCAGCGGCCGTGCGCCATACACCGGATCGTAACCGGTCGATGCGATTTCATCGATAGCGGACTCAGACACATCCAATCGCAAACCATTTTGCTCTAGTCGGCTGCCAAGTGAGGCGAGTTGCAACTTGACAATCTGGCGAATCTCTTTGCGATTGAGCGGTTTGAAGATGACAATATCATCAATCCGGTTCAAAAACTCTGGCAGAAAACGTGCTCGCAACGATTCTTGAACCGCTTCGTGCATCTCTTGTTCGTCGCCCCCTTGTTCGGTGACCTGTTGAATCACTTGGCTGCCCGCATTGCTGGTCATCACGATGACCGAATTCGAGAAGTCGACCGTACGTCCATGACCGTCGGTCAACCGACCATCGTCAAGGACTTGTAACAGGATGTTAAAGACATCGGGATGGGCTTTTTCCATTTCGTCAAGCAGGATGACGCCATAGGGACGTCGCCGAACTGCTTCGGTCAACTTGCCCCCTTCTTCGTAACCCACGTATCCCGGAGGGGCGCCGATCAAACGAGCGACGCTGTGCCGTTCCATGAACTCGCTCATGTCGATTCGCACCATCGCTTGTTCGTCATCAAACATCACTTCGGCGAGCGCTTTGCATAACTCCGTTTTACCGACTCCGGTGGGGCCGAGGAACAGGAACGAACCAATCGGACGATTCGGATCTTGCAGTCCACTTCGACTACGCCGCACGGCGTCGGAAACCGATTGGACCGCTTCGTCTTGACCGATCACACGTTGATGAAGTCGTTCTTCCATGACCAACAATTTCGCCCGCTCGGTTTCGAGCATTCGACTCAGCGGGACTCCGGTCCAAGCGCTGACGACTTCGGCGATCTCTTCTTCGGTTACATCATGACGCAGCAACCGCCGCCGATCCTCGTGGCTTTCGGTATCCTCTTTGGGGGCTGCGTCGCGTTGTTCGGCGTCGTCAAGTTTGGCTTGTAATTCGGTCAACCGAGCGCGAACTTCGAGCATCTCGCGATAGACGTCTTCGGGGCTTTCGCCGCGCAGTTGTTTTTGTTTGGCTTCGGAATCGAGTGTGGTAAATCGGTGCTCGAGTCGCTCGACTTCCTGACGCACCGATTGGACATCGTCGAGCCCCATCTTTTCCGCATCCCACTGCTCACGAAGACTCGCGAGTTCATGGTTCAGCGACTCCATCTCGCCTTCAACCTCCTCGCGTTTTTCCACCGCCGACTCTTCGGTTTCATCAACGAGTTGCCGATGGGCAAGTTCAAGTTGACGTAAACGACGTTGAATTCGATCAATCGGCTCGGGCACACTTTCTTTTTCCATGGCCAATCGGCTGGCCGCTTCGTCGACCAAATCAATTGCTTTGTCCGGCAAAAAACGGTCGGCGATGTAACGGTTTGAAAGGTTCGCAGCGGCCACCAACGCGCTGTCGGTGATGCGGACACCGTGGTGGGATTCGTAGCGAGATTTCAGGCCTCGCAATATCGCGATCGTATCATCGACCGTGGGTTCGCCTACGTAGACCGGTTGGAAACGACGCTCAAGTGCAGCATCCTTTTCGATGTTCTGACGATACTCGTCTAGCGTCGTCGCTCCGATACAACGAAGCACTCCTCGTGCGAGTTCCGGTTTTAGCAGGTTCGCCGCGTCGGGCGATCCTTCGGCTTTCCCGGCACCCACGACAAGATGCAATTCGTCAATAAATAGGATCACTTGGCCGTTAGCATCTTTGACTTCGCGAAGCACCGCTTTGAGCCGTTCTTCGAAATCGCCTCGGAATTTGGCTCCGGCGACTAACGCTCCCATATCGAGCGAAATGACTCGTTTGTCTTTCAAACTTTGCGGAACATCGCCCTCGAAAATACGCAGCGCCAAACCTTCAGCAATCGCTGTTTTGCCGACTCCGGGTTGACCAATCAGGACCGGATTGTTTTTCGTTCGCCTGGACAAAACTTGAATCACACGCCGAATTTCGTTGTCACGGCCGATCACCGGATCGAGCGTCCCTTTGGCCGCCAATTGCGTCAGATCGATCCCGTACTTTTCCAGGGCCTGGTAAGTGTCTTCGGCGTTTTGATCGGTGACGCGCGCCGAGCCACGCACTTCGCTCATTGCCTTGAGCACATCCGCGTCGTTGACTCCCATCAACTTCAACAAGTTGTTGGCTTTGCTTTCGACCTTGGAAATTCCCAGCAATAGATGCTCGGTACTGACGTATTCGTCTTTCAGTTTTGCTGCGACATCGGCTGCGGCGTCAAAGGTGCGTTGCAGTGTCGGCGCGATCCCCGGTTGGCGGCCGCCGGAAACCGATGGCACTTTCGCCAACTCGCTCGCGACCAGCTCTTTCAGCTTACCCGCGTCGGCATTCATTTTTTTCAGCATCGGTCGCGTGATGCCATCGGTCTCGTCAAGCATTGCCGCCAGCAGATGCAACGGTAAGATCTCGGGATTTCCCGACGACGCCGCCTGGGATTGGGCTTCCGCTACAAGCGATTGGGCCTTGGTGGTGAGCTTATCAAATCGAAACGCCATGACAGAAAACTCCTCTACTGAAAAAGCAGCACCACATCTCGACCTAGCGTGGATCGCAGGTTGTGGTCGGGGGACGGATCCCAACACGCATCCCCCCAAAGAATGAAAGCGTGCTAAGCAACGAGCGGTTCAAACGAGCGGTTTATCACTGCCGTAGCCGATCTCGTCGGGCGTAGAGTCCCATTGTGTTTTTAGACGTGTGATAACGCTGCAACCGCAGGACTCGCGCCGCGAGCGCTAATGATGTAGATGGCTGCGGCTCACGGAGATCGGATCGGAGTCCGATCGATAATTTGGCCAGCTTAGCGGGTGAGGCCGGCTAGGGCGTCACCCGCTAATGTCTCGGGTCATTCGCTGAGTCAAACTCAGCGACATCAATTAGTCTTTGACTTCGAAATCGGCATCGATCGCGTCGTCATCTTCGCTTGACGCAGCCGCGGCACCAGATGCGGCAGCAGCACCGGCGTCACCGCCTGCAGGCCCCGCAGCTTCGGTCTTTTCATACAGCACCTTGCTGAACGCTTGCGAAGCGGCATCCAACTCTTCGGTCGCCTGCTTGATTGCAGCCGTATCCGAACCTTCGGCGGCCGTCTTGACCTTTTCGATCGCCTTGTTCATCGGTTCGGTGTCCGAGTCACTCAGCTTGTCCTTATTCTCCGTCATCAGTTTTTCAAGCTGATAGACCTGTTGGTGAGCCTTGTTCTTCGCTTCGACCAATTCGAATTGACGTTTGTCCTCTTCGGCGTTGGTTTCGGCATCCTTCCGCATTTGCTCGATCTCGTCTTCGCCGAGAGCGCCTGCTTCTTTGATTTGTACCGAAGCCTCTTTGCCTGTTTTTAGTTCCTTGGCGGAAACCGCAAGGATTCCGTTTTGGTCAATGTCAAACTTGACTTCGATCTGAGGAACCCCACGCGGTTGCGGTGGAATGCCTTCAAGATTGAACTCGCCGAGCAAACGGTTGCTCGCAGCCATCTTGCGTTCCCCCTGGAACACGCGGACGGTGACCGCGGTTTGGTTGTCCGCCGCGGTGCTGAAGACGTTCTTCTTTTCCACAGGGATCGTGGTGTTACGCTCGACAAGCGCGGTCATCACGCCACCTTCGGTTTCGATGCCCAGCGTCAATGGGTTCACATCCAACAGCAACACGTCGGTTCGTTCACCCGCCAAAACGCTACCTTGGATCGCAGCACCCACGGCAACCACTTCGTCGGGGTTGACGCCTTGATGAGGCTCTTTGCCAAAGATCTCTTTGACGATTTGACGAACCTTAGGCACACGGGTGCTACCGCCGACCAAAACGATTTCGTCGATGTCGCTCGGTTTCATCCCAGCGTCTTCGAGCGCCTGCAATACAGGCTTCTTACATTGCTCGACCAAGGGATCGATCAACTCTTCGAACTTGCTACGAGTGATCTTCATCGTCAAGTGCTTAGGACCCGACTGATCCATCGTGATAAATGGCAAGTTGATATCGGTTTCGGGCAACGTGCTGAGCTCTTTCTTGGCCTTTTCACACGCCTCTTGCAACCGCTGCAAAGCCATCGGATCGTTACGCAAATCGATTGCGTTTTCCTTCTTGAACTGTTCGGCAACGTAGTTGATCAAGGTTTCGTCAAAGTCGTCACCACCGAGATGGGTGTTACCCGAGGTGCTGATCACTTGGAAGACGCGGCTCTCTTGGTCTTCATCACCACTGTCGGCGACTTCCAAAACCGATACGTCAAACGTACCGCCCCCGAGGTCAAAGACGATGATCTTTTCGTCTTTCTTTTTGTCCAAACCGTAGGCCAATGCTGCGGCAGTCGGCTCGTTGATAATACGCGCGACTTCCAAACCGGCGATTTGGCCCGCGTCCTTGGTGGCTTGACGTTGAGCATCGTTAAAGTAGGCCGGAACGGTGATTACCGCCTTGTTGACTTTGTGGCCCAGATAGGACTCAGCCGATTCTTTTAACTTACGAAGTACCTTGGCCGAGATTTCTTGTGGCGTGTATTCTTTGTCGCCCACTTTGATTTTGACGTATTCCGATGCGGCACCGGTCACGCCGTATGGAACCATCTTCTCTTCGGATTCCACTTCGTTGTGACGGCGGCCCATGAAACGCTTGGCCGAGTACACGGTGCGTTTGGGGTTGGTGACCGCTTGGCGACGTGCGGGTTCGCCCACAATGGTGTCTTCTTTGTCCGTAAACGCGACAACACTGGGGGTCAAGCGGTTTCCTTCAGGGTTCGGAATCACCTTAGGTTCGCTACCTTCCATAACCGCGACCACACTGTTCGTGGTGCCGAGGTCGATCCCGATAATTTTTTCGCCTTGAGCCATTACTAGATTCTCCTGTCTCTCGATTCGTTCGTTTGTCGCGTTAAACGTTTAGGTTTAGGTGACAAGTTTCAATTGGATAGGTTGGGTCATTGCCCCACTGGACCGGTTGTCGATTCGTCAGCTTGAGGCGAGACGAATCGGTAGATTGGCAAAGCCTGTGCCGAACGGGCGTCTGAAGCCCCAGTTTTTTTCTGGCAGCCAGGAAAAGCACGGTTTTTCTCGCGAAACTCGTTTTTCCCGTCGACGACATTGACTCCGACCGGGTAATTTCTGGCAGACGCGTCCCGAAGGACTCCATCGAGTTTTTAGGGCGGTGTCAAAATGACAGTATTCGATTTGCTGCCATCCGATTGCCCTGCTCCTCCCGCGATCCCTTTACACCCCACTTTCACTCTCAATGCCAAATTCGAACCAAGACAAGATCGATGCGATCGACCGCGACATCCTGACGCTGGTGGACCAGCGGGCTGCGTTGGTGATCGAGGATGCGAAATCGAGTGATCCCAGCGAGCAAACGTCCAGCACCGGGCCGATGGCGTTGTCGAGTCAGCACATCGATCGCTTGATCGCTGCGCTCGGCCATGCGGCAGCGGCGGATGCCACAAATATCACATCGGCGGAATCCAAACGTGACATCCTACGCCACATCGCCAGCGTTTGCCTCGCCTCGGTGCGGCCGATCCGCGTCGCCTTTCTCGGCCCCGAATACAGCTACAGCCACCTCGCGTCGCTAAAATACTTTGGCCAAGGGGCCGACTTTGCCCCGCTGAGCTCCATCCCGGCTGTTTTTGAAGCCGTTTCGCGAGGCGATTTGGCGACCGGAGTCGTCCCGATTGAAAACAGTACCGATGGCGGGATCGTCGATACGCTTGGCATGTTTATCCGATTGCAAATGCAGATTTGTGGCGAAGTCGTACTGCCCATTCATCACAATCTGTTGTCCGCCTCGCCGCGAGAAACAATCACCGAGATTCACAGTAAACCGCAAGCGCTGTCGCAATGCCGCGGCTACTTGGCGACCCACTTTCCAGGCGCGCGATTGGTGGAAACGACCAGCACCACTGCCGCAGCCCAATTGGCTTCGGAACAGCCCGGTGTCGCC
This sequence comes from Novipirellula sp., assembly GCF_041583735.1. Lineage (NCBI taxonomy): Bacteria > Pseudomonadati > Planctomycetota > Planctomycetia > Pirellulales > Pirellulaceae > Novipirellula > Novipirellula sp. The sequence continues at coordinate 2,290 of NZ_JBFHFD010000280.1, read as the reverse complement.
GCCGTCGCCAGTCTCGAAGCGGGACGGCAATACGACTTGGAAGTGCTCGGGGCCAGCATCGAAGACAATCCTAACAACGTCACCCGCTTTGCCGTGCTCGGCAAAGACCGACCGCAACGAACCGGTGACGACAAAACATCGCTGTTGTTTCAAATCAACCATCAACCCGGCGCGCTTGCCGACGTGATGACGATTTTTAAAACCCACCAATTGAACATGACATGGATCGAATCGTTCCCCTGTCCAGAGACTCGCAACGAGTATTTGTTCTTTGTTGAATTGACGGGCCACCGTGACGACGAATCGGTAGCCGATGCGATCGCCACCCTTTCCAAGCAAGCCAAGCGACTCGACGTGCTAGGGTCGTATCCCAAAGCACAACACGTCGAATAGACTTCCCCCAATGTGGGATCGGCTTCCCGCCAGCCATCCGCCTCAATCCGCCAGTCCGTATTCTCCTTTTCCGCATCCTCCACCCTCTATCGATGAATCCATCCCGAGTGATCCAGGCGACCGGAATTGACGATCCCCGGATCGCCATGTATCGCGACTTGCGTCATCGCGAGTTATCGAAGGACGGCAGCCATTTTGTGGTCGAGGGTAATTGGGTGGTTCGCCGTTTGATCGAAAGCGATTACAAAATCGAATCGATCTTGGTACAGCAGCACCGCAGCGACGAATACGCCAAAATCGTTCCGGCGGATGTGCCGATCTACACGCTTTCGGATACCGACATCTCCCAATTGATTGGGTTCGAGTTTCATCGTGGCGTCTTGGCATGTGGCGTTCGGCCGGAGATTCCTACGATCGACGACTTCATTGCACTGCCCACGATCCCGAAACTCAGCGTCGCTCTGCTCGGTGTCTCGGAGCCGGAAAACGTCGGCAGTATTTTTCGCAGTGCTGCCGCCTTGGGGATCGACCATCTCCTCGTCGATCGAAAAACGATTGATCCTTTCCACCGACGGGTGATTCGGGTCAGCATGGCCGCAGTACTCAAACATCGTCTGTTTCGCTTGGACGATCCACTGGCTGACTTGCAGCGTTTGACCACGGCGACCACGGTTCGCACGATCGCCTCGACGCTGCAATCACCTGCTACACGGCTAAAAGACTTTCGCGTCAATGACAAACCCGCCCTGCTGATCGTCGGCAATGAAGCGAGCGGCGTTGAGTTGGCCATTCAAAACTTTGCATCGGACCGAGTCACCATCCCGATGCAGCTAGGAACCGACAGTCTGAACGTCGCCGTCGCGACCGCGATCCTGATGCATGCATTGGTCGATCCCGACAACGCGTAATCACGTAGGCATTGGTGGAGCGTGCTTATTTTCGATTCATTGGTTTCCGTCACACTTGCTTGAATCGAAACGCATGTTCCGGCAAACGGATGGTGGGATTTGCTTTCGCTAATGCTGCGTACAACTTGCCTCGGTTGTAGTTGTAGTTTTGCAAGATCTGAATCCTTTCACCCGACTTCATCTGCATCGTGATCTTACTGAACCCGACATGCTTCTCGTAAGTTTGGCTGATCTCAACAATGTCACTGACCGGGACCGAAAATGATGCATTCTTTGAAAGCGGATCGGTAATTTCAAAATGGTCGGCGTCCACCGCGATCCTGAACGTTTTATTTTGAACCCAGAAGAGAACCGCAACAACGAGTAGTCCGAGTTCAACCACCGGCAAGGCAATATTCATCCAGTAAAACAATTGCTCGGCCGCCTCGGTCGGCTTAATAAACTTACGAGCTGCCACATACATCGTGAACAATACACCCTAATTGATGAGAAGCAGCATGGCGGTCCGCCGCTGTCTTTTTTCGAAAAGATATAAATGGCTCATGATGGCGTTTTTCAGGTGAACGAAGGGGGCGGATGCCTCACACGAATCGTTTGCTGGCGAGAAACTGACTCGATAGGTCGATTCGCATTGGCTATTAGCACACCGATTTACCCATTTAAAGCAATCTGCCGAATCAACGGCTGGAATCACCGGCGCAAAGCTCAGTGATCTTCGCAACTGCAATTTGCGACCAAACCTCGAATGATGCGGATTTCAATTCGGCGTCATCCAGCGTTTTTCTCGCACTCGCCCAGACTCCATCATTGATGATGTTGTCGGCGAATTCCTGGCCCGCCCAAGTTAACGCCAGGTTTGCCTTGCCGTAGCGATCTTTCCGGGGCCCTCTGTGCCAACATGAGTGAGACAACTTTGAAGTTTTTCAAAGTCGAGGGCACGGAAAGTTTACATGACCGAAATCGCCAACAAAAAAGTTAAGAAAAATCCT
>NZ_JBFHFD010000279.1:0-10394 GCF_041583735.1 Novipirellula sp. | reverse complement strand
AGAGCTGCCGACGCTTGGTCGGTTTCCTGGGCTTGTCCCTTGATTTGTTTGGGCAGGTTGGAGTGTTGGTCCCAACCTTGGTGGTACAACTGAATGAATCGCACATCCCGCTCTGCCAAGCGTCGTGCGAGTAAGCAGTTCGCGGCAAACGTACCCGGTTGCTTGGCATCATCGCCATACAATTCGAATGTCGACTCGGGTTCGTCCGAAAAATCGGCGGCATCCGGAACGCTGGTTTGCATTCGGAACGCCATTTCGTATTGCGAAATTCGAGATTCGATTTCGGGGTCCAATTCCTTTTCAAACTGGTGCTGGTTCAGCGTTTTGATCGCATCCAATTGAGCTCGGCGGCGGGATGCCGGGATGCCCTCGGGATTAGACAAGTACAACACGGGATCGCTACCGCCGCGAAACTGGACGCCTTGGTACTTCGAATCCAAGAATCCATTGCCCCACAATCGGGCGTAAAGCGGTTGTCCACCTTGATTCGCCGAAACCAACACAATGAACGCCGGCAAGTCTTGGTTCTCGCTGCCTAATCCGTAGGACAGCCATGATCCGAGCGATGGCCGACCTGCGATCTGTGAACCGGTTTGAAACATCGTGATCGCCGGATCATGATTGATCGCCTCGGTATGCATCGACTTGATGAAACAAACATCATCCACAATATCACGGTGATAGGGCAGCAAATCGCTCAGCCAAGCACCACTTTCGCCATGCTGAGAAAACTTGAAATGCGATCCCGCAATCGGCAGCGACGATTGATTGACGGACATTCCCGTTAACCGCTGCTGACCGCGAACGTGCGGCGGCAATTCCTGGCCGTTCATTTCATTGAGCAGCGGTTTGTAGTCAAACAAATCCTGCTGTGCCGGGCCACCAGCCTGAAACAGATAAATAATCCGCTTCGCTTTGGGGGCAAAGTGCGTGCCGGTCACTCCGCCGTGCGACGCCGCAGACGCTTTTGTGTCACTGCCTAACAAATTGGCGAGTGCCGCGACACCCACGCCGGTACAACTGTTCTTGAAAAAGTGCCGTCGGTTTACGGCAAAGGGATCCAGTGACATGGCTTTATCGTTTCCAAATAGTGGCATCGAGATTCAGGATCGCTTGACAAACATTCGTCAACGCGGCGAGTTCGCTGGGATCTGTATCGTTCGCAAGCTTGGCCTCGCCCACGGACAACAACTCCGTCGCAGCCTCGGGGTGTTTGGTGTAGTAGGCCTGTTCGTCAGCGAGTAATTGCTGCAATGTGGATAGTTCGAGTGGATCCGGTTCCCGTCCAGCCAATTTCAGGAAAGCCGTTTCCAGCGGAGCGTTGGTGTTGTGTTGGAGCAGCTGCTGAGCCATCACTCGCGCGGTTTCGATAAACTGCACATCGTTCAGTAGCACTAACGCTTGCAGTGGAGTATTGGTTCGCGAGCGTTTTACGGTGCAGACTTCGCGTGTCGTCGAGTCAAACGCCATCATGTTCGGCAGCGGTGCAGTCCGTTTCCAAACCGAGTACAGCGAGCGGCGGTATAACGCCTTGCCGACCGATTGTTGGTAGGGCGGCGACATGCCGTTGGATTCTTTCCAGAGGTCTTCGCCGGGTTGGTACGGAGATACCGGAGGACCGCCGATCTGGGCATTCAGCAGCCCCGAAGCGGTCAACGCCAAATCGCGAATCTGCTCGGCTGCTAAACGATGGGCCGGTCCGCGAGCGAGGAAACGATTGGTCGGATCGACTTCGATCTGCTCAGGCGTCGCCGCAGAATCTTGACGATAGGTGGCCGACAGTACAATGGTTTTGCAAATGCGTTTGACATCCCAGCCATGTTCGATGAAATCGCGAGCGAGCCAGTCGAGAAGCTCGGGATGCGTCGGCAAATCGCCTTGCGACCCAAAATTCTCGGGGGTTCGCACCAGTGGGGCGGTGAAGAAATTGCCCCACAAACGGTTGACCGCCACTCGCGCGGTGAGCGGATGTTTCGGATCGGTCACCCACTTTGCCAAGCCTAATCGATTGTGCGGAGCATTTTCAGGAAAAGCGAGCGGAAGCCCAGAGAGTGTTTCTCGCGTGACCCGGGTTTCTTCATTTTTAGGAGCGTCGTACTCGCCGCGGGCCAACACATGGGCCGGACGTGGCGAGTCGGTTTCATCCATGATCGGAATCTCATTGATGGCCTCTTCCGCCATCACAAAATCTTTGCGGGCGTCAGTCAGCGAATGCATCGCCGCACGCGTCGTTTCATCTATCGCCGAGGCGAAATATTCAAAGCTTGGCTTGCCGTGATGCGTTTCGGTCTCACCGTTAGCCAGCCGCTGTAATTCGATTTTCGTTAACGCTCGCTCGTAAACACGCACATCGTCGATCAATCCACCGTCCAAACCACGGGCGCGAAAACGTTGTCCGACTACAAATTCGCCGCCATGGTCAACAAGCACGTTGCAGCTCTTCTTTAACCGATCACGCAGCGTGGTTGTCGCCAGCGGTCGACCGTTCAGGTACAGCTCCAGTCCGGCGGCCTTTGATGATCCGTCATAGGTAGCCGTGATTTGATGCCACTCGTCCATCGGAATTGGATCGGCCGTGCGAACGCTGATCGCATTGCCGGGCCAAACGCGAGCCATACGTGATTCGAGATAACCGTTTTCGATCGTCAAATCCCAGCCGTTGTAGCCGCAATCGGTGCCGCGAGTGTGATGAGCGATGAGGCTGCGCAGCGGACTTCGCTTGGTCTCACGCATTGTCACGACCACCGACATTGGCAACCAACGGTCAAATGGCGTGATTCCGTGCGTCGTCACCCCACGCTCTCCATCCAGTTTCAGTGCGCCTCGCGGAGGCACCGCTTTGAGTTCCTTCGTGTCCGCTGCCAAGTGCGGATCAAGCCGGGCGACCGATGCGTCACTGACCTCGACACGCTGCGGCATCGACGTCCAAGCTCGGTCCGACTCGGAGGGGTGATAGATCGATTTGAGCGAATTGTCAAAGTCGCGATCAAACGATAAGGCAAGTCGAAGATCGGGGATGCTTAGCTCATCTGCCGGCACGTGTGTCCATGCTTCCCAGCGTTTTCGTGCCTCGACGAGTGACCGCTGATACGCCTGTTCGGCTGCGGCCAAGTTTCGCTCTGCTTCCTCCAAGGCGGCTTGTTGTTCATCCGTTGGTAATAACATCGACGGACACGGCACTTTTTCAGTGCGGTCATAGACACCACTTTCATCGATCGAATTAAAGAACGCCGACAAAGAATAGTAATCACGCATCGGAATCGGATCGTACTTGTGGTCGTGGCATCGACAACACTCCATCGTCAATCCGAGCACCGCCGTACCAAAGGTATGAACCCGATCAGAAACATTTTCGAGTCGCCATTCCTCGAACACTGCACCCCCTTCGTTGTTCAAGCGGTGAATGCGATTGAACGCCGTCGCAACCCGCTGTTTCCGAGTGGGATTTTCAAGCAGATCGCCAGCAATTTGCCATGTCAGAAACTGATCATAAGGAAGATTCTCGTTGAATGCCTCAACCACCCAATCGCGATAAGGCCACTGTGTATTGAGTTTGTCGGATTGATAGCCGTAGGAATCGGCATAGCGAGCGGCATCGAGCCAAGCGACTGCCATGTGTTCGCCAAAGGCCGCCGCATCGAGTAACGAATCGGTGGCCGCCTCGTACGCTCGTTCACCCGATGTTTGCAGCGCCGCTTCAAAGTCGGCGATCGCTTGGGTTGTTGGCGGCAGCCCGGTCAAATCCAACGTCACTCGCCGTAACCAACGCAGCGGTGCTGCCTCGGGATTAGGCGTCCGATTTTCAGATTCCATTCGTGCCAACACAAAGCGGTCGAGCGTTTGACGGCACCACTGTTCCTGCATCACCGCAGGAACGTCCACCGCGTCGGGCAGCAGTTCAAATGCCCAGTGACCTTCATACGCGGCACCCTGTTTGACCCAGGTTTGAATCGTTTGTTTTTCCTCTTCGCTCAGCTCGATTTTGGATCCCGGCGGTGGCATCAGCATGTCGGGATCGTCGCTGGTGATTCGCTCGACCAGTTCGCCCGATTCGATCACGTCAATCGCTTCCTCGCGTGAATCGAGCCGCAATCCCGCTTCCTGCGTATTGGCGTCCGGGCCGTGACAGAAGTAACACTTGTCTGACAGGATCGGGCGAATATCGCGATTGAAATCAAACTCTTTGGCCGACAGAACCGGTGCAGTCAAAACAGCAAACCAGCTCGTCAGCAACGTGATCAGTGCGGGGCGTGGCATCGGAATAGGAGGGCTCGGTTGAGAAGAAGATAGGAATGCGAAATCTGCGGCTCATTCGCACCCATTATCGCCGTGGGCAACCGAATTGTCTTGCACGATGGACTTAAAACGGTGTAAAATCCAGCCATGGAAAATACCGGTTTGCGTGATGCTTTTTTCGAGCAACTTGGTCCGAGTGATCAAGCGTTTGCGTTGTTTGACTATTTGCCGGGGCTATCGTTCTTTGTGAAAGATCGCCAAGGCCGCTTTATGTCGCTGAATCGGCGAGGATGCGAGTACTGCGGGGTGGCGTCCGAGGCGGAGGCGATTGGAAAAACGGATCACGACTTCTTTCCCAAGTCACGCGCCGACGAATACCGCGCCGATGATCGGTTGGTGATGGAATCGGGCGAAGCGATCGCCAATCGTGTCGAAAGTGCGCCCGAGGACGCCGGATCGCCGCGTTTGGTGATGACCAGCAAGGTACCGCTACGAGATCGGCGTGGACGCGTGATTGGAGTGGCGGGTTTTTCGCGTCAGATTGAACGCATCCAAACTCCATCGGGGACTGTGGATGCCTTTGCCAACGTGATCGCGCATCTGCACACGCATTTCGCCGACAATCTTTCTACCCAGCAGCTTGCCGACATGGCGGGGCTTTCGGTCAGCCACTTTGAGCGGCGATTTCGTCACGCCTTTGGCGCCTCGCCTCGCCAGTACCTCGTCCGCGTGCGGATTGAGCATGCCGCAAAGCTGTTATTGGAAACCGAGCAAACCGTATCGGAAATCGCGCACGCTTGTGGCTTCTATGACCATGCCCACTTTAGCCGCAGCTTTCGCCGGATCATGAATTGCTCGCCGTCGCAGTATCGAAGCTAATGTCGCGCGACGTCGGTGGTCAAGAAAGCCGCCCGACGTCGGAAATTTACACAGGAATGTCCGAGACATCCGGCGACCATCGGCACGCCTACAAAATCGAACCCGGTCGATAGCTTGCCGCATCAGGATTTTTGCTGGTGATCGCTTCGATTCGCGAGATCACGTTTTGCACCTGAGTTGTGGCGTTGCCGATAAATTGCTTGGGATCGCCGATCGCCGCGTTCAGTGCTTCGGCATCCATGGGGATACGGTCATCGCCAGCCAATCGCTCGATCAAATCGTTGTCATCGCGTCCGCTTTCACGCATCGCAAGCGCCGCCGATACCGCATGTTCCTTGATCGCTTCGTGTGCCGTTTCACGGCCCACGCCCGATTTCACCGCAGCGACAAGAATCTTGGTTGTCGCCAGGAATGGCAAATAACGACGCAATTCGCGGTCGATCACCGCGGGGTAGGCACCGTAATCGACCAGCACGGTGAGAAACGTTTCGAGTTGTCCGTCGATCGCCAAGAATGCGTCCGGAATGGCCACGCGGCGGACGACACTGCAGCTGACGTCGCCTTCGTTCCATTGGTCGCCAAGCAATCCGCCGATCATCGTCAAATAGCCACGCAAGATCACGTTGAATCCGTCGATTCGCTCGGCCGAACGTGCGTTCATCTTGTGAGGCATCGCGGACGAACCGACTTGTCCTGGTTTGAACCCTTCGGTTGCCAATTCTGCACCGGCCATCAATCGCAACGTGCGAGCAAAGTTGGCGGGCGCTGATGAAAGCTGGGTTAGCGCCGAGATCACGTCAAAGTCCAGCGATCGTGGATAGACTTGGCCCACCGAATCGAAACACGATTCAAAGCCAAGTGATTTCGCGATTCGGCTATCGAGTTGATCCAGTTTGCCAGCGTCGCCTTGGAACAAATCAAGCATGTCTTGCTGAGTGCCGACGGGGCCTTTGATGCCTCGCAGCGGATAGCGAACCAACAAATTGTCAATTCGATCGTAGGCGACCAGCAACTCTTCGGCGATATTGGCGAACCGTTTGCCCACGGTGGTGACTTGCGCGGGCACGTTGTGGCTGCGACCGGCAATAGCAAGCTCGCTGTATTCCGCCGCTCGTTCGGCCACCAACGACAATGCGGTGACGATACGGTCACGAACCAAATTCAGTGCCGAACGAATCTGCAACTGCTCGACGTTCTCGGTCAAGTCGCGTGACGTCATCCCCTTATGGATATGCTCGTGCCCCGCTAATTCATTAAATTCTTCGATGCGGGCTTTCACATCGTGCTTGGTGACTCGTTCGCGGGCGTCGATGGCAAACAAGTCGACGTTGTTGATCACCGAGCGGTACGCCTGGATCACCCCGTCAGGGACGTGAACCCCGAGGTCCTTTTGAGCCTCCAGTACGGCAATCCACAATTCCCGTTCAAGAACGACCTTGTTTGCGGGCGACCAGATTTTCACCATCGCTTCACTCGCGTAACGCGATGCAAGAATATTGGGGAGATCGGTCGACACGTTGGGACTCCTGACAGAGATGGGGGAAAGCTCATTCACAAACGAAGTGCCGGAATATACGCTTTGGACTGCGTCGCGTGAAGCATCGGCCTATTTCGGAGTCTCGTAGGATGGTCTTTCAAGGCCGTCGCCCAACCTGACCCACTTTGCCCCTAACGGGGGTTTTTATAGCGGAGCGGCGCCAGCCGCCTGGTTGAATTCGTACTTGTTTACTCGCTACCACCCGGACGGCTCGCGCCGTGCCGCTAACAAAATCGACGGCTTTGGAAGGCCTGCGTACATCTCATCGGTCAAATCCAATCCATCATGAACCAAGGCACCACCCCAAACGAACGGCGTCAAGCGATCATTGCGTTGGTCTTGGTCAATGCGATGTGGGGGGCCTCCTTTCCGATCATGAAGTGCTTGAACCTTCAAGTGGATGATCATTTCGCCGTCACCGAATTGACGGCGTCGGGTTGGCTGCGGACAAGTTCCGCGTCGTGGTTGATCGGGTTGAGGTTCGCGATCGCGTTTGGACTGTTTGCGATTTTGCTGCGCGGCACGCTGCGTCGCGTGCAGCTGCCCCATCTGTTGGCCGGCGCCGCGATTGGCGTCATGTTTTTCTTGGGGCTGCTGCTGCAAGTCATTGGATTAGCCACGATCCCCGCGTCGCGGAGTGGCTTTTTGACGAGCTTGGTGGTGATCATCACGCCGCTAATCAACACGCTGTTGCGGAAACAATTGCCACGCCGCTGTGTCATGCTTGGTGCCTTGGTGGCGTTGGCTGGAGTCGCGACGTTGACTGGACTGATCGTGATCCAGGATGGTCAGATTGCACTCGCCAGCGATGCGTTGTCGCGGTGGACGATGGGCGATTCCGTGACCACGTTGGCCACGTTGTTCTTTAGTGTTCAAATCCTGTTGGTGGACGTGTTTGGAAAACGTTACGAGTCGGTGTTGTTCACGCCAAGTATGTTTGGCACGACAGCGATCTTGGCGATGATCGTCTTCGCCGGACTGAGTCTGCCAGTGCCGGAAACGGCAATCGGTGGCTGGACCGCACTGGCATTGCAGCCGCGGTTCTATCTGTTGCTAGGCGTGTTGTGTTTCTTTCCCTCGCTGGTGGCGTTTGTTTGGATGAACAAGTACCAACCCCGTTTGACTGCCGGGCAAGCCGCGGTGATCTACACGTGTGAACCCTTGTTCGCATCCACCTGGGCCATGTTTATCCCCGCGATGCTCAGTGCGTGGTGTGCCGTCAGCTATGCCAACGAAGAATTTAGCACACCGCTGCTGATCGGCGGATCGCTCGTGCTGCTCGCCAATATCCTTGCCTTGTGGCCTGAAAAGAAATCCGCCGCGTCCTAATCACGCGATCCAGCGGATGATTCGGCAGCAACCGCTCGATCGGGTCTGTTAAGATGATGGCTGCGTTGAAGGGTTCTACGAAGCGTATCTCCTCATCAAGAAACGAAGCATTATGGATCGCCGAAACTTTCTCACTCACACCGCTGCACTTGCCTCGATTGCAACGACTGCCCACACCGCGTGTGCTGCCGCACCCGCTACGAAGCCTCGCCGTGTCGGTTTGATCGGCTGTGGTTGGTACGGCAAGTGCGATCTACTGCAACTGATCAACATTGAACCGGTCGAGGTGGTGTCACTGTGTGATGTCGATGCCAACATGCTTGATGAAGCAGCCGGGCTTATCGAGTCGCGGCAAGTTTCCAAAAAACGCCCCCGCGTGTATGCCGATTACCAAGAGATGCTTGCCGAGAAAGATCTTGATATCGTCTTGATCGCAACGCCGGACCATTGGCACGCGCTTGCGATGATCGCGGCAGTGGAGGCCGGAGCCGATGTCTATGTGCAAAAGCCCACTGGGGTCGATGTGCTCGAGAGTCACGCGATGTTGGATGCCGCGCGTCGCACAGGGCGAGTGGTGCAAGTCGGGACGCAACGACGCAGTACGCCTCACTTGATCGAAGCGAAACAAAAGGTCGTCGACGCCGGATTGCTTGGCGATGTGGCGTTTGCCGAAGTGTGTTGTTACTACCACATGCGAGCCAAGAAAAATCCGCCAACCATCCCGCCGCCGCCCTCTTTGGACTTTGATCGTTGGACCGGTCCCGCACCCCTGCGTCCGTACAACGAACTGATTCATCCACGTTCCTGGCGGGCGTTTATGGAGTACGGAAACGGCATCGTTGGCGATATGTGTGTTCATATGCTCGATATGGTTCGCTGGCAACTTGGCCTCGGATGGCCTCGTCGCATCAGTAGTGCAGGCGGGATCTTGGTCGATACCGATTCGATCGCCAATATCACCGATACGCAAACCGCCACGTTTGATTTTGAAGATCTCGATGTGGTTTGGACACACCGCAGTTGGGGATCGGCGCCAGATCCCGAATTTCCCTGGGCCGGGATCATTTATGGATCCAAAGGAACGTTGAAGTTAAGCGTTCAGAAGTACGAATTCATCCCGCGTTCATGCGGACAAAAGCTAACCGGCAACGCCGTCATCGAACTCGATCAATATCCGAGCGATCAATCCGATGCCGACAAGTGGAATATGGAATTGCATGTCGCATCGGCAATCCGCGGGCATATGCGTGACTTTCTAAATGCAATCGATGATCGATCCAAACCGGTGGCCGATATTGAACAAGGCCACATCAGTAGTGCCTCGTGCATCCTGGCCAACAATGCTCTCGCGTTAGGCCGAACGCTGGAATTTGATCCGCTGACGAACACGGTTGTTGGAGATGAAGAAGCGACGAAGTTGCTGCGGCGTCCCTATCGCGAACCGTATCAGCATCCCGCGGGTTAAAAAACGGGCCGACGTCAATCTTTATGTGATCCGGCGGCGCAAGCCTGGTCCGCTAAAACATTGGTATTGACGTCGGATATTGGGGGTGAGTTTTTCTTCCGGGCGACACTGCAGTCACCTCTCCACCGACGAAGTCGGGGGAGAGGTGGCGGAAAGCCAGCGCAACCAAAAATCACGTCAATACCAAAGTTTTAGCGGTCCAGCGTTAGCTGCAGGGATGTTTCCTGCGATATTGACGCTCTCCACGGCAAACGCCGTCGGCTCAGATCATTGTCTGGCATGACTCATGCTGAGCCGCTTAGCGCAACGCTGTGAAGCATTTTGCTTCTAGAGTTGTGCTACAGGAATTGTTTCACAGCGTTCCGTTTAGGGAGTCGGTGTTGGTTCGACTTGGATCGCCGGAGCGGCAACAGCGTGGCCGATGCCGTGCTGGGAATCGACAACGAAATAGCATACCACTGAAATCACAATAACCCCGAACAAGTTCAATGCGAATCCCGCTTTGGCCATGTCGCGGACGGTCAATTGTTCGGATCCAAACACGATCGCATTGGGCGGCGTCGCCACGGGTAACATGAACGCGCAACTTGCCGACAACGCCGCCGGAACCATCAAGAACGCAGCATCGTAGCCCGCACCCTCGGCCGCCGCGCCCAGGATCGGCATCAACAACGTCGTTGTCGCTGTGTTGGAGGTGACCTCGGTCAAAAACGTTACCGTCAAACAGATCACCGCAATGAGCAAGAGCGGATGGAGTCCCGATAGGTGCGAGAATTGGCTGCCGATGATGACGGAAAGCCCCGTCACTTCGGCCGCCTTGGCGATCGCCAATCCGCCTCCGAACAGAATCAAAATGCCCCAAGGGATGTCTCTCGCGGTTTGCCAATCGAGCAATCGGTCGGCCTCCACACGCTCGGCTGTTTTGCCATTTTTTGATTGATGAACGGT